>DAOQVZ010000044.1:0-17413 GCA_035341815.1 bacterium | reverse complement strand
CAGATTGGACAGAAGTGGAAATACCGCAGGGCAGTGACCCCCGGGTTGTTTTTGCCGACTGGCTTATAAGGCCTGAAAACCCGTGGTTCAACAAGAACATAGTAAACCGTGTCTGGTCCTGGTTCATGGGACGCGGAATTGTACATGAACCAGATGACATAAGAGACAGCAATCCTGCCTCCAATCCTGAGCTTCTTGCATACCTTGAAAAGGAGCTTGTCAGGTCCAAATATGACCTTAAACATATCTACCGTCTCATACTCAACTCCCGGACATACCAGCAGTCCTCAATTCCGAGGAGTTCAAGTCCCGAAGCTGAAAAACTTTTTGCGTACTATCCCGTGCGCCGCCTGGATGCCGAGGTTCTTCTGGATATCCTCTGCAAAATGGGCGGCAGGGGTGAAGAATATATCAGTCCCATACCGGAACCTTTCACTGTCATTCCCAGGTATAACCGCAACGTAACGCTTGCTGACGGAAGTATTACGGGGCCTTTCCTTGAACTTTTTGGCCGTCCTTCACGTGACACCGGCAAGGAATCTGAGCGCAGTAATCAGATTACGGATGCCCAGCAGAGATACCTTTTGAATTCTTCGGATATCCAGCGCAAGATACAGTCAAGCCAGCAGCTGCGCAAGATAGTAAGTTCTTCGAGGGGTAAACATGATGAACTGGTAAAAGGTATTTACCTTTTCCTGCTGTCGAGATATCCGACCCTGAAAGAAATAGAATCTGCAGGCGAATATTTTAAAATCGAGGGAATGCAAAGGCATCATGGAGTCCATGACCTTGCGTGGGCTTTGATTAACAGCAAGGAGTTTTTATACAGGCATTAGCGGGGGCAGGAGAGGGGGAGGTTGAAGAATAAAATGGAAAAAAATAAATTGCTTGGCGGGATGCTGCGGATTACCTTTTTTGTTATTCTGGTTTCATGTATGGCGGCGCATGGAGAGGATTCGGTCAGGCATTCGAGGGCAAAAGCGGTTATACAGATATGGCTCTGGGGCGGACCTTCCCATCTTGATACTTTTGACCCTAAACCGGATGCAGGCAGTGATTATACCGGTCCTTTCGTCAATTCCATGGATACCAACGTGCCCGGCATTAAAATCAATGAACAGTTGCCCAATCTTGCCAAACATGCGGATAAGTATTCCATTATAAGAAGCATGACCCATGGAATAAACGGCCATGAAACGGCGGCATACATCATGCAGACGGGACATCCGTCGGGAGAGAAACTGGTATACCCGAGCATGGGAGCCGTAGTCTCTTTTTTCAAGGGATACGACCATGGGTACAAGGGCGACATACCGCCTTATGTAATACTGACTACCCCCCAGGGAAGGTTCTCCGAGGTCGGTTTTCTTGAGAGCAGGTACAAGCCTTTTGTCACGGGGGGAGACCCTAACAAGAAACAGTTTGCTGTTGAAGGACTTTTTCTCGAGGGAGTATCGGAACAGCGCCAGCTGCACAGGAAAGATTTTCTCAAAGAAACGGATTTTCTCGGCAGTGCCATGCCGGAAAACAGGACATTTGAGCAATTTGATATCAGCCGGAAGCAGGCTTACGATATCATACTGGGCGAATCTGCAAAGCTGTTTGACCTGAATACGGAGAAAGACGAGATACGGGACAACTATGGGCGCAACACGTTCGGCCAGTCATGCCTGATGGCTCGCAGGCTGGTGGAAAACGGCGTTCTGTATGTCACCATAAATTATGGCGGCTGGGATACCCATAACCAGCATTTTGAAGCAATGCGGCGCAAGATGCCCGAGATGGACAATGCCGTTTCTGCACTCCTGCAGGACCTTTCAGACAGGGGACTGCTGGATACAACGATAGTATGGTGGGGCGGAGAGTTCGGGCGTACCCCTAAAATAGACTGGAACCCTCCATGGAACGGCGGCAGGGGACATTACGGGAAATGTTTTTCCGTCGTGCTTGCAGGAGGCGGTTTTAAAGGCGGGCGAGTCGTGGGGGCATCGGACGCGAAAGGAGAGAATGTAAAGGAGCGTCCCGTTTACCCGCAGGACCTGCTGGGAAGTATACTGGAGCTTATGGGGATAGACCCTGAGGGAACGATGCCCGACCCCCAGGGAAAAGAGGTTAGGATTCTGCCGCCCATTGAAAAAGGCGAGGGGAAAGGCATTTTAAGGGAGATAATGAAGCAATAATGGTCTACCCGACCAGTATGAAGGAGGACGGTCCTCCGTCTGTAAGAAGAGCCCCCTCACCCATGCCCTTCTACGCTAAAGCTGCGGACGGGCATGCCCTCTCCCCGGAGGGTAGAGGGGAAAAAAGAGAGATAAAGATGCTGAATAAAAACATTTCAGCATGACAGGTGGCATGAGACTTTGCAGGATGACAAAAGAGAGAAAGATGGAGTATACCATGAAGAAAATTATAGTGACGATGATTATACTGTGTGCGGCAAGAGCTTTTTGCCAGACTGTCCGGAGGGAGCCATCCATAGGATACGCTTACCCTGCGGGTGGACAGAAAGGCACAGTTGTCCAGGTGACAGTCGGAGGGCAGTACCTGCAGGGCGTGTCTGGCGCCCATGTCTCGGGAGAGGGAGTGAGTGCCTCAGGTGTAAAATATATACCCATTTTGAACTCTCTGCAGCGCCAGGAGCTCCAGAAAAGGCTCAGGGAAATCAGGGAAAAACGCATGCAGGCCGCAAGGGGCGGCCGCCAGGCTGTGCCTCCGGCCAGGGACGAAATGAAAAAGGAAGGACAGGATGTCCGCAAGGGGCCCGAAGTGGCCGCCATGGAAGAGAAACCCGTCAAACTGCCGGAGCATCCGCTTCTTGTCAACCTTGAGAATCTTACACAGTATGAACTTACACAGGTATCGGATATTTTTCTTCCTTACCGCAGACTGCAGATAAAGAGGTCTATCCAGGAAATGGTTATCCTGGACGTTATGATAGAAGAAGATGCAAAACCCGGAAGGCGCGAGTTTCGCCTGAAGACTCCAAACGGCCTGACAAATCCTGTTTTTTTCCACGTGGGAACCGATACCGAGTTTGCCGAATCGGAACCAGACGACACGGGGGAAATCAAAACGGAAGCATGCAGTCTGCCGGCGGTCTTTAACGGGCAGATAATGCCAGGAGACGTGGACCGTTTCCGTTTTTCCGCAAGCAAGGGACAGAATATCGTTATCGAGGCGCAGGCCAGGCAGATAGTGCCTTACATGGCCGATGCCGTACCCGGCTGGTTCCAGGCGGTACTCCTGCTTCGCAATCCCGACGGCGGGGAGGCAGCCTATGCGGACGATTACCGTTCCAGCCCGGACCCTGTCATTTTTTTCACTGTGCCGCAGGATGGAGAATATACCCTTGAAATAAGGGATTCCATATTCAGGGGACGAGAGGATTTCGTATACCGTGTTTATGCGGGTGAAAGGCCTTTCGTTTCCCACATATTTCCGCTCGGCGGTATGGCGGGCAGAAAGACGGCCGTTGCGTTGAGCGGGGAAAACCTGCCCGTGAAAACCATGCATCTGGACACATCTCCCGGCAATGAAATAGTACGCAGGGCTGTTCTTTCTGACGGCAGTGTATATTCAAACACTTTTTTCTACGCGGTGGACGATTTACCCGAATCCGCCGAAAAAGAACCTAATGATTATCCCGACAGGGGGCAGGCTGTTTCTCTTCCCCAGACTTTAAACGGCCGTATATCGAGGCAGGGCGATACTGACATTTTCAGGCTGGAGTGTACAGCGGGATACGAACTTGAAGCCGAAGTTTACGCGCGCAGGCTCGGTTCTCCTGTCGATTCCATGCTTCGGCTGACAGATGATAAAGGAAAGGTTCTGGCGTGGAACGATGACTATGAAGACCTTTCCTCGGGGCTTAATACGCATCATGCCGATTCTTTCCTTTCATACAGGGTGACTGCCGGAGGTACTTATTACCTGCACGTTTCCGACGTCCAGGGGCATGGCGGAGACGATTATTCCTACAGGTTGCGCATGGGGCCGCTTTATCCGGATTTTGCCCTGAGGGCGAACCCCTCGACTATCAATCTGCGAGCCGGATGTTCCACCCCGGTAAAAATCCACCTTTTGAGGAAAAAAGGGTTTTCGGGAAGCGTGGAGCTTTCGCTTGTCGGGGAAACCCACGGAGTTTCTCTTGATGGAGGACTTATACCCGCCGGCAGGGATATCGTTTACATAACCCTAACGGCCCCGGAAAAAATACCCGTTTCCACTTTCAGCCTGCAAATGGAAGGCCGTTCTGAAATAAACGGCAGGGAAACTGTCCGCACCGTTGTTCCGGCTGAAGACATGATGCAGGCCTTTGCCTATTTTCACCTTGTTCCCGCGGAAGATATGACTGCCAGTATTTTAAGGTCAGGTTATCGCTTTCCAAGAATGCTGATGAGAAGCCGAGAGACTGTCAGAATACCGTCCGGGGGTTCCACTTCGGTTGAAGTGGATGTTCAGTCGCGCATGGAATATGAATCATTTACTCTTCAGCTGAAAGACCCTCCGGAGGGGATATCCATAGGGGGAGTCAAGAGCAGCCGTGAGAATATTTCTTTTTTTCTCAGGGCAGACGGCAACAAGGCAAAAAAGGGGTTGGAGGAGAACCTCCTGGTGGAAGTTTTCTCAAATGTCCCGTTCGGCAAGCCTGATGAAAAGGGAATAAAACCCAGGCGCAGGATGTCGCTCGGGTTTATGCCGGTCATACATGCCGAGGTCATATGAAAACATTTACTTACAGGAATTTCGAATCGAGGGTTGACGTGAGCTTCTCGTGTTTTTCCGGGAAAAACGGCGTTGACGAGTACCACATGGTTTTACATCCTCTGAAACCGGCGGGCATTGACGTTCAGCTTGAATGGCTTAAAAGCGCATATACCGATACCCTTGCTTCCATAGGTGTCGGCGAAGGTACCGCAGTACTCAGGCGTTTTTTCTGCAGTGACCTGGCCAACCAGGCGGATGTGCTTGAGAAAGAGGCCTTCTCAGATTTTTCCGGCAAAGGCAGTCACTGCGCTGTATCCTGGATATGCCAGCCGCCTGGACATACGGCAAAAATCTCTTTGTGGGCGTACCATGTCTGCGACAGGAAAGGCCCTCTCTCCAGGGAATCGGACGGGAATTCTGTTTCTATAAGGCGCGGCCGTCTTACCCACCACTGGATAGCCGGTGTCAATTGTCCCGGAGGGGAAAGCTCATACGAACAGACCCGTGATATTTTAGACACGTACGGCCTTTATCTTAAGGAAAAAGGGATGGTCCTTGCTGAAAATGTTGTTAGGACATGGTTTTTCGTCAAGAACATAGACGGCAACTACAGGGGTTTTGTGAATGCGCGCAAGGAATATTTCGCCGCAAACGGCCTTACCGAAAAAACGCATTATCTTGCCAGCACGGGAGTAGAGGGTTCTCACGTGGACACCGGAGCAAAGGTTACGCTGGACGCCTATGCCATTTCGGGGCTTGAACCCTGCCAGGTGAATTTTCTTTCGGCCCCCGAGAATCTCAGTTCAACCTATGTATACGGTGTCACCTTTGAGAGGGGAACAGCCGTTTCTTACAGGGACCGCAAACATGTTATTATATCGGGCACCGCAAGCATAGACAAAAACGGCAGTATACTTTACCGCGGGGATGTCCTGAAACAGCTCGACCGCACCGTGGAAAACATAGAGGCTCTTTTGAGGCACGCCGGAGCGGAACTTAAAAACATGGGTATTCTTATCGCATATGTAAGGGACCCTTCCGATTATGATATTATCAGGGAAAAAATGCGCGAGAAATTTCCCGGTTCTCCCGTGATTACCTGCATTGCGTCCGTGTGCCGTCCGGGATGGCTGGTTGAAGTGGAAGGCATTGCAGTAATGCCGAATTCAGATGAAGCCCTGCCTGCTTTTTGAAATAACCCCAAAGTTTTATTCCTGCCCACCGCTACAAAATACTAAAATTAAGTATAGGTTTACAAAAATAAAAAATGTTAAGTATCTATTGACATTTTTGTTTTAAGAGTGTATAATCATGTAAAGGTGAAAAATGAAAACAGTCGGTGTAAACATAAAAAGGCTCAGGCAGGATAAGGGGATCACTCTCAGGGAAATTGCAAGGCGCCTGGATGTAAGCGCGAGTTTTATTTCCCAGGTTGAAACGGGAAAAGCGTCTCCATCCCTGTCAACGCTTAAAAATATTGCGGATGTTCTTTCCACTACGGTGGGAAACCTGATAGGTGAAGGACAGGGTGTCAGCGACAATCCCGTGGTCAGGGCCAGCGAGCGCAAGCATATGCAAAAAGTGGGAGAGGGGATAAGGTTCTACCTGCTTACCTCCCAGGATGCCAACAAGCAGATGGAGCCCCTGCTGTTCAAACTTGATGAAAAAGCAACATCCGGAGATGCGTCTTACAGGCACTTCGGACAGGAATTCGTGCTGGTCCTGAAAGGAACGGTAGAGATATCTCTCAATGATATTTCCTATGTCCTGAAAAAAGGGGACAGTATTTACTTCAATTCAAGCATTCCCCATTCGTTCAGGAATACGGGCAGGGGGGAAGCAGAGGCTATCTGGGTGGTTACTCCCCCGACATTCTAATTTTTTTTGGCTTGAATGTTAAGTAATTATTAAATATGTTAACCCATATAAAACAGGAGGTGCGCAATGCACAGACTTTTGAAATCCAGGATAAGAGGTTTGAATGGAGAGCTTGATGTTTTTTCGAAGAAAGTATGCGATTGCAGTCCTGCAGATGCCGAAAGGTTCAGCAGGCTGTTATCGGAGGAGATGGAGAGACTTGATTTTGACAGAGTTACATGCGATGCCGCGGGAAACCTGATAGGCACCGTAAAAGGATACCAGGATAAAGGAGCCCTCATTGTCATATCCCACCTGGATATACCTTCATGGGAGGACAGGAAAAAGGAATTCCCTTCGGGCGAGGGAATGCTCAAGTTCAAGGCCGGTATAATATCGGGCATTTATGCCGGTGCACTTATGAAAAGGTCGCTTCTTCCCTTATCGGGAGATTTGGTTGTATGCTGTGTTCCCAGGCTTGAGTGCTGTGATTTCGGCATCAGGTATCTTTTCGACAACTACCTGAAATCCGAAGTAAAAAAAATAAAGGGAGTGGTACTTGCAGAGCCGACTGATTTTAATGTTTTTCTCGGACACAAGGGAAGGATGGAGTATGAAATAACGGTCAGGGGCAAATCCTGCGGCAGTTTCTTTGATAGCAGGGGTGTAAACATGCTCGGCACGATGTTTCCCCTGATAAGTGAACTGGAAAAGGTGTCCAGGCAGATGCCGAGAAATTCGTACCTGGGCCATTCCAACCTGAGGATTAAGGATGTGAGGTACAGCGGGTACAGGCAGGAAGACGGGCTTGACGAATTCAGGATAATCGTTGACAGGGAATTTATTCCGGAAGAAAATCAGAACGATATACTGGACAGGGCAAAAAGCATAGCTGCGGACGTTTACAGAAAAGAACCGGAGGTTACCGTGAGCACTGCGCTCAGCATGGAAAAAGTCAAGACGTACAAGGGGCTGGAGATTGTTTCGGAAAAGGACTTCAAGCCCTGGACTATGGACAGCTACAGGCCTTTTGCGCTTGATTCTCTCGGCAGTCTCACTGAAAACGGTTTCAAGTCTTCTTTCGGATATTGGAAGAAGATTACAACTGAAGGTTCTTACACTTATGCAAAGCTTGGCATACCTACCGTGGGTTTCGGAGCGGGCTCTGAAGACGACATGGGTTCCGGCTCTGAACAGCTTGTGATAAGCAAGCTGCCGGATGCCGTATACGGGCTCGGGTTGATTATCCACAGGAATATAGGACTGCCTTCTTTCGGATGGAGTTCCGATGAAATCTGACAGAAAAGAAAAAAACATCTTAGTCCTCAATTGCGGAAGTTCATCCCTCAAGTATAAACTTATCCGCATGCCCGGAGAGAAGACCCTTATCAGGGGAGAGGCGCAGCGTCTTGGAATCAAGACGGAGGGCGTTTCCGTTATTACTCATTTTTCCGGAGGGAATGTGAAAAAGGTGGAGAACCCTCTTTCCGGGCACGGGGAAGCTCTTTGCGAGGTTCTCGGGCTGATAGAACAGGAAGACGGGATGAAATTTGATGCATTTGCCCACCGTTACGTGCATCCCGGAGATTACTTTACCAGGACCGTGAAAATTGATGAATCTGCGCTTGATGACCTGAAAAAAACACTTCCCCTGGCGGCGATTCATAACCCGGTCTCTTATAACCTGATTGATTTCTGCCACAGGCGTTATTCATCCGTACCCCAGTTTGCCGTTTTTGACACTGCGTTCCATAAGACCATACCTCCCGAATATTATACCTATGCCCTGCCTCGAAAAATCGCCGGCAAATACGGCTTGAGAAAAGTGGGTTTTCACGGGATATCACACCGTTACTCCATGGAAGAAGCCTGCAGGTTCCTGAGAAAAAACAAGTCTTCTCAGAAGATAATTGTCTGCCACCTGGGTACGGGGGGCTCGAGCGTCTGCGCCATAAAAGAGGGCAAGTCTATCAACAATTCAATGGGTTTTACTCCCCTTGAAGGCCTTATCATGAATACACGGTGCGGGGATATGGACGCCGGAACAGTTTTTTATTTAATGTCAAGGGAGAACTTTTCCCCCGAAGAAGCCGAAAATATCCTGAACAAGAAAAGCGGAATCCTCGGGCTTTTCAGCAGGTCTTCCGACCTGAGAGACGTTATAAGATTGATGGGGACAGACAATAAGGCGAAAACGGCTTTTGACATGTATGTTAACAGGGTAAGGACATACGTGGTTTTTTACTCCATGATTCTCAGGAAAGCCGATATCCTGGTGTTTACGGATTCCCTCGGGGTTGAAGAACCAGAGGTGCGCCGGGCAATCTGTGAAAAAATGGAATTCACGGGCATTGTCCTGGACAAAAAGAAAAACAGCGCTTACTCCAGGGGTATAGAGGATATTTCTTCACCGGATTCGGAAACAAGAATACTTGTCATACCTTCTGATGAGGAAATAATGATTGCCAGGGAAGTTCACAAGGAGATGAAAAAAAATGGTTCTGGTAGTTGATTGCGGTCTGGAGAATATAAAAATAAGGATATTCAGGAAGGGCAGCGGTTATTTTTCAGCTGTTTCTTCTGAAATGAATATGCATGAGTGCCTCAGGGATAAGGGTTTTATGGCAAAAAGGATAAAGGAGCTGGAGGAAAATGAACGGATTGATGCCGTTTCTTTCAGGATACTTTTCGGGGGGGATTATTTCAGCGGGGCAGAACTGATTGACGACGGTTTTTTCCGGAGGTTTCGGAAACTTACAGGTTTTTTCCCTCTTTACGTTCCTCACGTGTCGGAAATATTGAAAAGATTTGCAGATTCATGCGAAGGAATTCCTCTTATTGCTTTTTTCGAGACTGCATTTTTCAACCAACTGCCTGATGAGCGCAAGTATTACGCTTTGCCTTTCGAGTACTGCAGGAATGCCGGAATAAGAAGATGGGGATTTCACGGTATCTTTCACAAGGCAAATACTGAAAATCTTCCTGCCGGGGAAAAGGCCGTTTCCATAGTTATTGATAAACAGACAACAGTATGCGCCGTTTCGGGCGGGAGGCCTTTTTCTATAAGTCTTGGATATACCCCACTCGAGGGTATCATGTCTTCACGCAGCTGCGGGGATGTCGACCCGGGAATAGTGTTTTATCTCATGAACGTACACGGTTTTTCCATGCACAGGATTGACGAAATATTAAAAAGCGAAAGCGGATTTCTCGGAGTTACGGGCTGCAATATGGAACTGCCGGAGTTGCTGAAACTCCGGGGCAGGGATTCAAAAATTGATCTTGCGTTTGGAATCTACCTTGCACAGCTAATGAAATATACAGGCGAGGCGGCGGCTGCACTCGGAGGACTTGATTCCATTGTATTTGCAGGCTCGTATGTTGCAGATGCCGGGTCACTTGTACGTGAAATTATGAAGCGCCTGTCTTTTCTGGGCATACATACTGCAACCCTGCCATGGAAAGAGAATGGCAAACTGGTGAAGGCGGCTTCAGAAGAGTCAAAGGTGAAGGTTTATATCAATCTTAAAGAACTGGCTGAAATAGTCTATTGTTATACATGCGATTTCCTGGCAGCCCCTTGCATATCGCGCTGAAGAAAGCTTTTACCTGATTTCTTTAAGCGGGCCGGTTGAAAGTGGGTCTACAAGGAGTTTCCATTGCTTTCCCGGCAATTTCCATCTGATTTCCCACGCATTCTCCTCGAACTCCCTTGGTATTACAGGATTTACCAGCACGCGTGAAATCTCCGGGGATGAATCTATCCTGCCGTCTAAAGAAAAGACCCACAGTGTGGTAACCAGCCGTTTGCCAAGGATAAGTTTTCCTCCGTATGACGCATTCCAGTCGAGAGACTTTTTTCCTTTTTTCAAAACAGGCGATACCGGTTTAATCTTCCTGTCAGCAGCAGAGATTTCCTTGCAGAAATTGCCGCATGTTTTCATGATGGGCAATGCCAGGCAATCCATGTCATAAGAAGGCAGCGGAATGCAATTTATGCTCAATTCGCGATTGTTCCACCGCAGAAGAAGCTGGTGCCAGCATTGACTGGCGTGCAGTTGACTGATATCTCCGGTTTCCCCTATGATTCTCACGCGGTCTGTAACGCAGTCCCATTTAGTAGATATTCGGGGCATTATTCTGAGGACAATTATTGTTTTGCCTTTCTGCAATGACCATGTTTGGCCGGCAAGCGGAGGATTGACCGTTTCAGACAGCCCGTAATTACGGTATGCTTGCCGCACGTCTTCTGCCGGATGCATTCTTTTTTCCCCCGTTTCTTTTGTTTCCCACTGCAGGTATATCCATGTTTTCCCGGGACGGGAAACGGCTACCGGTAGACTTTGCCATGAAAGGCCTGCGGCCGTCCTGTCCATGGTCGGCATGAGAGGAAAACGGGAAACCGAGCCTGCCCTGATATCTTTTTCTATGTGCGCCCGGACAAAGGCATTGTTAAAACACTCGATTTCTATTTCTTTTCTCCGCGTGATTCTGTCCGGCGCAAGCTTGTGCCAGCCCATCTTGTTCAGAGTATGGCCTGTCAGGAATTCAATATTCTTTATGTCTATATATTCAGGAAGGGGTTTTATTGTTTCGCGATAATTTGAATATTTGGGAATTGTCAGGTAATTATATGTCCTGAGCGCAGGCACTCTCGGTCCTCCTTCATAAAGGTCTTCTATGGCAATGAGTTCTTCGAGAAGTTTTTTATATGCCTTGCGCACTTTGCCGGGAACTTCCTGCCCGAGCAGGAGCAGGAGTGAAATTTCCGTGATGCAAACCTTGCAGTATCCGTCGCTCATATGTTCGCCCCATCCCCATTTGTGGTTTGTCCAGTATTCGGCGGCTTCAAGCATAAGGCTGGAAAGCTCTTTCCTGTCACTGCTGATGGCAGAATTTTCCTTGCTGCAAATCTCGCATAGAAGCCATGCGCAGACTATTTCACCGAGTGATTTATTGGGATAAAACCAGGAATGGTCCTGAGACTCCCGTTTGAACCAGACATAAAGGTCGTTGAAAATCGGTAGCAGAAGTTTCCTCTGTTCTGATGATAACCCTCCGCGGTAAACTTTCCAGAGCACTATCAGCGGCAGGCCGGCAAAAAATGGGGCGTTCGGGTCTGAAGGATATTTTTCTTCCCAGTACCAGCGGATATAGCCGTGGAACAGGGAGCCGTCTGTCGTCTGCATTTCCCGAAGGCGCTTCAGTATGCCCGATACGTTTATCCTGTCGAGCTGGCCTGTTTCGGCTGCAACAAGAAGAAGGCTTACGGTCTTTCTTGAAGAGTGAACGCATTTCAGATGCCTTGTTGGAGGCGTGTGTCCGCTCTGCTGACGCCACATGCATATTTTTTCGTCCCAGTTTTTCTCCCAATTAACTTTATATGCGTTATCTTCAGCCATTCTTTCCTCCTTATTTGCCATCCCAAAACGTTTTTGTAGCGGTGCCCCGGACAAGCCCGGGATAAACGTCCTCCTTCACTTATTAGAGCTTCGGCGGATAAAATTCATTGCACTTCTCCAGGTTTTTGTTATCCTGAAATGTTATTTGTATAGGTAATGAGTATACTATATCTGCATGATGATTAAAAAAAATGTTCATTTTTTTCCCATGCTGAATTTTCTGACTGCGCACATGTGTTTGACAAAATAGAAGACGGGTGTTTTAATATAAACCTGTCATTAAAGAATACGGCAATATTCTTCTTATTGTTGAAAAATTGCTTTATGCGGAAGCAATCGCAGCAAAATCACATCCCAGCCCGGTCTTTGGAGAAAAAAATAATGGAAAACAAATTGAAAACCGCTCAGGAAGCAATAAAACTCATCAAGGACGGAGATACGATTTTCGTAGGCGGATTTGTCATACTTGGACATCCGCAGGAACTCAGCCTTGAACTTGAAAAGCAATTCCTTGAGACAGGCAGTCCCCGGGACCTGACCCTTGTATACGGTGCCGGACAGGGGGACGGGAAAGAGAGATGCATAAACAACCTGGGGCACGAGGGGCTCCTCAAGCGCGCCATAGGCGGACACTGGGGGCTTGCCGCAAAAATCGGCAGGCTGGTTTCGAATAATCTTATACAGGGATATAATTTGCCTCAGGGGGTTATCACCCACCTGCTACGGGATATTGCGGCGGGGAAACCCGGGACAATAACCCATATAGGACTGAATACCTTTATCGACCCACGTCAGGGAGGGGGGAAACTTAACAGTGTTACGACTCAAGATATTGTTGAACTTATCAACCTGGATGGAAGGGAATGGTTGTTTTACAAGGCGTTTCCCATAAATGTCGCCCTTTTGAGGGGTACAACGGCTGACGCCAAGGGAAACATAAGCATGGAAAGGGAAGCTGCAACCATCGAATCACTGGCTGCGGCACAGGCGGCAAGGAATTCCGGGGGCATTGTTATCGTGCAGGTGGAACGGACTGTTCCAGCCGGAAAGCTGGACCCGAAGCTGGTAATAATACCGAGGACTCTTGTGGATGTTGTTGTCAAAGCAAAGCCGGAAAACCACATGCAGACTTGTTTTCCCGAATATAATCCTTACTTCACAGGAGAGTCAAGGGCCGAAAAAAGCGCTTTTGTTCCCATGCCGCTCAACGAGAGAAAAATCATAGTCAGGAGGGCGGCCATGGAGCTGACAGCAGAGGCGACGGTGAATCTGGGAATAGGTATACCCGAAGGGGTGGCCGCTGTTGCCGGAGAAGAGGGGGTTGGAGAACAGATGGTTCTTACGGTTGAATCCGGGGCGATAGGCGGACTGCCTGCCGGAGGTTTGAGTTTCGGGGCAAGCGTCAATCCCGAGGCCATTATAAGTCATCCTTCCCAGTTTGATTCTTACGATGGGGGAGGACTTGACATGGCTTTTCTCGGGCTTGCGCAGGTTGACTGCGAAGGCAATGTGAATGTCAGCAAGCTCGGGCCGCGCATAATCGGATGCGGAGGATTTATCAATATTACGCAGGGTACGAGGTTTGTCGTTTTCTGCGGCACGTTCACTTACGACGGGCTCGAGATAGAAATTGAAGACGGTAAACTGAAAATCATAACAGAGGGGAAACATAAAAAGTTCATTAGAAAAGTCGACCAGGTTACTTTCAGCGGAAGATATGCCTCGCAAAAGAAACAGAAAGTTCTTTACGTTACAGAAAGGGCGGTTTTCGAACTGGGCGAGAAAGGACTTGTGCTGGTTGAGGCGGCCGCGGGCGTGGATGTTGAAAGAGATATACTTTCACAAATGGAATTCAGGCCGGTTGTGTCGGGAAACCTTAAACCGATGGATAAAAGGATTTTTGAAGACAGGCCCATGGGTCTGAAGCTTAAAGAGAAATAAGACAGGAAAATGTTTTTAGAATACAAAACCGAGACCCTGAGAAAAGGCATCTCAGGGTGACAGATTCACTGGCTTGTCATTCTGAAATGTTTCTATTCAGAATCTCAGTTTTAAAAATAAAATCTGAAATCCGGCAGGTAAAACCTGATAAATGTGACAATAAAATAGGGGGGGATGAACGTGGATGAACCTGTAATAATCGGTTGCGCCAGGACGGCAATTGGCAAGTTTAACGGATCTTTGAGCGGCATTGCCGCTCCCCGGTTGGGAGCAGAGGCTGTCAGGGAAGCAATAATGCGCGCCGGGCTGAAACCCGAAGACATAGATGAAGTGATAATGGGAAACGTGGTACAGGCGGGATTGGGGCAGAACCCTGCGCGCCAGTCTGCCATGTATGCGGGCGTGCCTCCTGAAGCGGGGGCGTTTACCGTGAACAAGGTATGCGGTTCCGGGCTCAAGTCGGTTATCCTTGCCGCACAGGCCGTCAGGGCGGGGGATGCGGGGTTAATCGTAGCCGGGGGAATGGAAAATATGTCACGTGCCCCTTACCTGCTTGACAAGGCGCGTTCAGGCTATAAGCTTGGAAACGGCATACTCCTGGATGCCATGACATGCGACGGCTTGTGGGATGTCTATAATAATTATCACATGGGAATAGCCGCCGAAAATACGGCGGAACAATATGGTATCAGCCGTGAAGAGCAGGATATTTTTGCCCTTGAAAGCAACAGGAAATCTGTTGAGGCTATTTCTTCCGGCATGTTTTCAAAAGAGATATTCCCGATAAATGTTGTAACCAATCCCAGGAAAGGCGAGAGTTATAAATTTGACAGGGATGAAAGGCCTTTGAGCGACACATCCATTGAAAAAATGTCGAGGCTTGAGCCTGCTTTCAAGAAGGGAGGCAGCATCACTGCCGGAAATGCGTCAGGCATAGCTGACGGGGCGGCTGCGCTGGTAATTACATCCAGGGAAAAAGCAATGCAGATGGGAATTTTGCCCATGGCGTCGATAAAAGGTTATGCCACAAGCGGACTGGAACCCGGGATGGTTATGATGACTCCCGTTCCCGCAGTCCGGAAAGTGCTTGAAAAAACCGGGTTGAAACAAGATGAAATTGATTTGATTGAACTTAACGAAGCTTTTGCGGCACAAAGCATTGCTGTTATCAGGGAATTGAACCTGGTTCCTGAAAAAGTGAATATCAGGGGAGGTTCGATAGCGCTGGGACATCCTATCGGGGCAAGCGGAGCAAGGATACTTGTCACCCTTCTGTATGCAATGATTGACAGAAAGGCAAAATACGGACTGGCCACGCTCTGCATGGGTGGAGGCAACGGGCTGGCAGTGATTCTTGAAAGGCCGTCCTGTTAACTCTGCCCTGCATCTGATTTTTCAAGGTGTTCATAATGGTTGTAATTGTGTCGTGGAAATTGGCATTTGAATCTGAAATCCACTTCGAAATTAACGGAGGTGCTCATGCGTCTTGAAAAGAAGGTTGCCATTGTAACAGGAGGTTCGAGGGGTATAGGCAGTGCCATTGCGCTTCAACTTGCTTCCGAGGGGGCCATTGTCGCAGTCAATTATGTTGAGGATAAGGACGGAAAAAACAGGGCTGACGCTGAAAAAGTGTCCGGCGAGATAAGAAATCTCAATACAGGCTCAATTATTGTCCAGGCAGATGTGTCTGATATAGACCAGGCCAATCAAATGGCAAATGAGGTTGTGTCAAAGTTCGGCAGGATAGATATACTGGTGAATAATGCCGGGATAAACAAGGACGCCACGCTTAAAAACCTGGACAAACAGGCCTGGGACGCTGTTATTTCCGTCAATCTTACAGGCGTGTTCAACTGCACAAAAGCCGTTATCGGCTTCATGTCGGAGGCAAAAAGCGGGAGGATTATCAACACGGCCTCGGTAATGGGACAGGCTGGAGGTTTTGGGATATCCAATTATGCCGCTTCCAAGGCGGGAATCATAGGATTTACAAAATCCGTGGCCCGGGAAGTGGCAGGGAAAGGAATTACTGTAAATGCCATTGCCCCGGGGTTTATTGAAGTTGGCATGTTCAATACCATTCCTGAAAAAATCAGGGAGGTCCTTTTAAAACAGATACCTGCTGGAAGGTGGGGCAAGCCGGAAGAAATAGGAAAAGCTGTAGTTTTCCTTGCGTCTGAGGATGCCGCATATATAACAGGACAGGTAATAAATATCAACGGCGGATATTACATGTGAGATGAGTGGATGCTCGGATTCAAGCTCAGTTTCCATCAATAATCTGAAAAAATATGTAGCCGGAAAAAGCGGTAAAACAGGAAATTGCGGGGCAAAGTATCAGCATGTAAAATTCTTCCTGCGATAAATAAACCGTTATCACATGCCTTGCGTCTAATTTTTATAACCAGGCGGAGTAAATTCCTGTGAAGCTCAGGAAAATATGGGAGGGGATGATGTTTTTTGTAAAAATGAGGCGTTATTCATATATTTCCAGGCACAGTTTTCTTTTAAACCTCACTGTTATAGCCCTTTCCGCTTTTTTTGCATGTGCGTCAGGGCCTTCATCCGCAGTTGCGGAATCTCCTGTTGAAATAACTATCGGCGATGCAATTTTGACGGCGCTTGAGAACAACAGGGCGCTTCTCGTGGAAAAGCTCAATCCTGAAATCATGAAGACATTTGAACAGGAAGAACGTTCAGTCTTTGACCCTGATTTTTCCGCAGGTATCAACGCGACCCGAGAGAGAGTGGAGGCAGAATCAAAAACCACGGGCGTTATGGCCGATACAACGGGGGGGATTGCAGGCGCCAATGTAAAAATATCCAGGTTTCTTCCGCAGGGAACGCAGGTTTCTGCAGGGATTTCACTGGAAAGAGACTGGTCTGACTTGTACAGCGACAGGTATGCTGCAAGGCTTGGCTTAACTGTCTCCCAGGCTTTGTTACGTGGTGCGGGTACGGATTTCAACCTTGCCAGGGTGAGGCAGGCAGAGCTTGATACCCTGTACTCAAAGCATGAACTGAGAGGTTTTACGGAAAACCTTGTGGCTGAAGTTGAAACAACCTACTGGAACTATGCCCTTGCCATGAGGCAGCTTGAAATCTACAGGCAGTCGATGGAGCTTGCCGAAAAACAGCTCAGGGAAACAGAGGAAAGGATTGGCGTGGGAAGCCTTGCCGAGATAGAACTTATTGCCGCCCAGGCTGAAGTTGCATTGAGAAAAGAGGCACTGATAAACGCTGAAAGCAGTCTTGAGACTCTCCGTCTCAGGCTTTTAAGGCTGCTTAATGCTCCATCATCTGTTCCGTGGAGCCGCAGGATAATACTTAAGAATATGCCGGCAGTTCCTGACGTTAAACTGGACAGCGTGGAAGCCCATTCAGAAGTAGCCCTGCGAATGAGGTCGGATATCAACCAGGCCAGGTTGAACATGGAACGAGGCAACATGGAAATTGTGAAAACAAAAAACGGACTTCTGCCCCAGATGGATTTTTTTATCAGCCTG
>DAOQVZ010000043.1:1911-17485 GCA_035341815.1 bacterium | reverse complement strand
TCCTCACTTGGTTTTGTATTGTTTTATGCTATGAAAGTAGGAAACTCACGCTAGATGATCTGGCGGTTCTCAAAGAATACGATGGCAGCAACAATCTCCTTACCACTTACACGCCAGGAATATCTATCAGAAAAAACAGCAGTTCTTATTGGTATCATTATGACGGACTTGGAAGCACCACTACGACAACCGATTCCAGCCAGAGTGTTGAAAATATCTATGCCTACGATGCTTTTGGTAACCTCCTGTCCGCAAGCGGAACTCTAAATCAGCCATACCGGTATGTGGGGCAGGAATTCTATTATACGGAAGGAGATATTGCTTTCCAACTCCTCGGCCAACGCTGGTATGATGCTGAAATGGGAAGGTTTGTTAATAGAGATCCGATTGGGTATGAGGGGGGTATTAACCTGTACGCTTCAGCTTACGTTGAAAATAATTCTATAAATTCAGTAGATCCTGAAGGATTAGGAATTATTGCGGCTATCAAATGTTGGAATTATTCCAAGAAGATTGTCAAGGCAGGAAAAGAATGTGAAGCAGAATTTGAAGAAATCCTATGCAAGTATAAAGAGAAACTTAAAGATAAACCTCAAGAATATTTAGCAAGGATATATGCTGAAATAGAATATATGTCAAAGTATCATGCTGCTTACCATGACGAGGCTAACTGGAATTGCATAAAGGAGAAAGCAGGTGAAGATATATATTACAAATGGATTGAAGCGTGTTACGGAGCGGGGGGTTTTCCAAATAAACCATGGGACCCTTTTCCGGATAGATAATGAAAAGAAATATTTTATTAATTTTTATTAGTTTTTTAGCAGGTGCTATCATTTCATCTTATATTACAAGCAGAATCCATCATCATTTACTCTATTGTCAATCATTGGCTATTAACGCTATGGCTAATGAGGAGATTAAAAAAGGAAATCCTGATGGAGCAATTTGCTTATTATATCAAGCCATCGGAAGATTTCCTGAATCCATTAACTACGGTTATCTTGCTGACATTTACTTTGGAAGAAAGCAATACGATCTTGCTGAAAGTTATTATAAAATAGCATTAAAGGCTTCTTCTAAGAGCGCTTTGTCTCATTCTGTAAAGAATCATGCAGAAATACAACTGCAACGTATTAAAGATTTAAGAACAGGAAAAAGCAAGGATTGAACAATGAATAACGGGGATTACACAGAATACGGCTACGATAATACTTATCAGCTGACATCGGAAACCAAGAAAAACTCCGGAGATACCACCCTGTATTCTTACAGCTATACCTACGATGGAGTTGGAAACCGCGGGACGATGGTCCACTTTGACGGAACAAATACCACAAACTATACATATTCTTATAACAATCTTAATCAACTAACTTCAAAAAGCGACGGAGCAACAACCACGACCACCTACACCTACGACGACAACGGAAATCTGATTCAAAAGTCTGTCATTGCGAACGATAGTGAAGCAATCTCTCTTTCTTCCTGGACTTATGAAAATAAGATGAAGGCTGTTACTCTGCCTGATTCCTCGGTTACTACTTTTTCCTACAATCCTGAAGGATTGCGAATAAAGAAGATAGACTCAGGAGGAACCACGAAGTATGTCCTCGATGGCTTGGCAGTCCTGAAAGAATACGATGACAGTAACAATCTTCTTGCAACCTACACTCCTGGAATCTCTATCAGAAAAAACAGCAATTCTTATTGGTATAACTATGACGGATTGGGAAGCATCACCACGACAACAGATTCCAGCCAGAGTATTGAAAACGCCTATACCTATGATGCTTTTGGCAATCAACTTTCCTCCAGTGGCTCTCTTACCCAACCGTATAGATATGTAGGACAGCAATATTACTACAGCGAGGGAGATATCGGTCTTCAACTCCTCGGTCAGAGATGGTATGATGCTGAGATAGGACGGTTTGTAAATAGGGATCCGATTGTATACAATGGAGGGATAAATTTGTATGCATATGTAGTTAATAATGTGATTAATTTAAATGACCCTACTGGAGAAATTGCTATATATGGTAACTGGTGTGGTCCTGGATGGCCTGATGCAGCTACTCTCGCGGAAGGTATTCCTCGTACTGTAGACTGTGTTGATGCCGCTTGTAAAGTTCATGATGAATGTTATGGCCGATATAGAGTCAGATGGTGGAATTTTGAAATTAATCCATTTAGAAGGTACTGTGACCTGCAATTATGCAATAATACAAGAAGATGTGATCCTTGTGAGCTTGAGGAGATAGGAAGAGGGGCTATGGTTGTTATTTTAAGTTGGTCTTGTATTTCTTGGGTTCTATAGGGCTACCCTGAATTGGTAATTTCAAGAAACGCTTAAAATATTTTGTGATAATTTCAGTAATTCTGGGAGTTTTTAAGTTCTTACAGATTGTTTTTACTATAAAGATATTAAAACTTCTATGATGGATATAAACGGTTATTGGACTTTTGCCTACGACAGCCTCAACAGGCCTACTTCTGCCACTGACTACGACAACAAAACCATCTCATATAGCTATATGGCGACTGGGCAGAGATACCAGATAACCGACCCGGGTTCTGGTGTTACTTCTTATTCCTATGACGGTGCGGGCAGATTGTCAAAAGTCAAGAATCCTTTAAATGAAGAAACTACCTACCTGCATGACTACCAGTCTATCAAGGAAGGGAAAGAAGGCTTAAAAACGTATTTCCGGTTTTATAACGAGGAACGGTTTCATCGCTCATTGAATAAAAAAACTCCTGCGGCAGTTTATTTTGGAGGAAAAATTTGACATGAGGGAAAGGAGGTGTTTTAATATCACTGTCGGCGAAAAAAAAGGCCGGCGGCCTAAAAGCTTTTTACACCTATAGAACTACTACTTTCTGTCCAAACAAAGGGGGAGACCCCAGAAGCCATTAGCTGTTCCGTGCTTGTGCGTAGAACAGGGTTTACCTGTAAATGGGACGAAAACAGTCGAATCCAGCGGCTCTCTTTCTCAACCATACCGGTATGTAGGGCAGGAATTCTATTATACGGAAGGAGATATTGGTTTCCAACTCCTCGGCCAGCACTGGTATGATGCAGACGTGGGAAGATTTGTCAGCAGAGATCCGAAGCCAAGGCAGGGGAAAAAGCAGCTGATTGGACAGAAACACAGGAAAATAATTATTTATGCTTATTCCTATATATGATATCCTTGTAGAACCCATAGATCCCACGGATTATCAAAATGACACCAATCCCATAAAAGAATAACTCAACAATAACAGCCCCGATTGATTTTTGAACAGGTTCCGACCTTGCGTTTAATGAAAAAATTACCCATATTCCAGAAAGAATATAAATTGAACCGAGAAAAAAAGCTCTTAGCGCTTTCATGAAATTATTATTTACTGTCATGAAAAAGCGTAGAGTTCGGAAAGGAGAAGCAGATGTGCCGAAAGCTCTATCCTGTCAAGAAGGGCTTTTTTAAATATATACTCCTTTATAGTTCTGCCCTCTCCTCCTATGGGGCCCAATCCGTCAATTGACGGAATACCCACTGCTGTAAGCCAGCTTGCATCCGACCCGCCGTTTCTGCCCTGGGAGATAACCTTCTGTCCTATTGAACCGGCAGTTTTACGTACAATTTCGAATAGTTCGTCTGTCTTTTCCGAATCGAGGGGGGGCATGGCCCTGTTTGTTTCGGACAGCCTCAGCCGGCAGCCGGGAACGAGTGGGTCAGAAATGCCTTTATTGATAGTTTCAATGGCTTCATGAAGGTACTCGTGCTTCCAGAACCTTATCTCGAATGTACATTCCGCCCTGTCAGGTATGACATTGTTCGCCACGCCGCCGCTTATTTTACCAACGTTTACGGTGAGCCTGTTCCTGTCCACGTTAAACGATTCCAGCCAGGGAATCCTTTTTGACAGCTCGAGGATGGCACTGCTTTTCTCTCCCTTGAAAAGACCGGAATGAGCTGAAATGCCTGTGACTTCAAGCTTGAAGTTGGCTATTCCTATTCTTTTTACGACGATTGTACCGCCCAGCTCGGAACCTTCGTAAACAAGGGCCGCCGACGAGCCTTTTTTCAGTTCCGGGTATTTATCCTGGGAACTGACAGAGCCGACCTCCTCGTCGGAATTGAAAAGAACAGTAAGAGGCAGTTCTTCAAGCAGGCCGCATTTTTCAAGAATTTTCAGCGTCCAGACGATAACCGTAAGGCCTCCCTTCATGTCGAAAACAGCCGGGCCGATGAGCCTGTCTTTTGTTTGCACCATCTTTGTGAAGCTGTTCTCAGGTTCCCAGAGGGTATCCATGTGGCCCGCAAGAATAAGAGATTTTTTATTTTTGCCCTTTTTGGTGAAAATGTGGTGCGGCGCATAATCCGGATTGCTGTCGTTTATTTCATGTTTGAAGGATTTTGGCATCGCCCCGGTCAGGACCTCCGCCATCCTGTTAATGCCTTCTATATTGCGGGTGAAGGTATTCTGCTCCACGAGTTGCTTCAGGAACGCCACTATCTTCTTTTCTTCTTTTTCAACGGTGGAGCGGATTAATCTGCGCGTCTCTTCTTTTGCCATTTTTCCCCCTGCTTTTTTAATTTCGGACATAGACCTCGTACCTGTATTCAACCTGTATTTTTCCCGCCGGCTTGACAGGGATTTCCCAGCTGAGCAAACATTGGGGATTAACCTTTTTTAATCCCCTGGCAATCTTCTCTACCCTTGCATCAGGAGAAGATGAAAGCACCTCGCCCGAGAGCATCTTGGAGATTGTCAGAATGACTTCCCTGTTTTTAAAATTGTTTACGTTGAGAACACCTTTGATTTCGACAAGGTCGTAGCTTGACCCGTAGAAATTGGCTGCATTGCGTTTCCTGGCAGTTTCAAACTCCGCCTGCTCGGCCTTTATGTCGACCGACTGGGTAATTCGCAAATTGCTTTTTCCTCCCGGGCTGGTGTAATATAGTATATCCTGCCCGAGGATCTCTCCCGACTGGGTTGTCATCGCGGGCGAGGTTGTCCAGGGTATTTTACCCGTGTTTGAAAGGCGGATGCTGTGCCAGACTTCTTCCTTTTTCGCCATCTGCTCTTCCCTATGGTAGCGACCCTGGTCATCGAGTATATCGCCTATCTTCCATTCGTATATGTGCTCGTAAGGCACTTCCATCTCGTAAAGCGGATAGTAGCCGCGCTGGCCTTTTGCAAGGGTGATATCCTTTTTTTCGTAAAAGAAGAGTTCCTCCGCCGCCTGCCCTTCGGGGGAGGACGTATAGCCGGAGAAGGCTGTATCAGCGCCTGCAACGTTATACATCACCGCCTGGGTCATTACCGCTGACCGGGGGCTTCTCCCCGGATTAGCAAGGTTGTTCAGAAAGGCCGCCAGGTCTCCCTGCATGGCCATGGGAGAAGCAACCTCTGAGAACTGGAAATTGGGAAAGCCTGTAACAAAATTGACGCTTATTCCCTCAAGGTCTCCTATCTCGTTTATGATTTCGGCCCTCGCCATTATGCGCGCCTTTTTGGGGTCGCTTATGTCGACGGTACAGCCGGGCGCCCATGTAATGCCTTTTGTCAGGTACTGGAACCCGATTTTGCCCCGCCCCGAAAAACCTGATGTGTTTACTTCAAGGGCGGCGCCCTTTTTCTTCCGCTCTATTTCCGTTTTGAAGTCCCCTCTTAACGGCTGCCTGCCGCCCAAAGGGGCAACGATTACCTGCTGGACCTGGTTTTTGTTAATGAAAAGAACGCCTTCTTCCGTCTGGAAAACCATCAAAGAAGCCGCTTCTGAAGGCGAAGGGTAATAAGACCCTCTGAACTGCGGAGCCGGCGAAGGCTGAGTGCGGCTCTCTGGGACAGACAGTATCTTTCCCGTTACAGATTTTTCGGGAGACAGCTGAAGAGTAACCGTGTTACCCACGTTTGCCTCGAGTATTTCCGCTATGGTTATTGCAGGAACGGATTCGGTAAACTCCTTTTCAAAAGCCTTGGCATCTTTTATTGTTACACCTTTGTCTAAAGGGTATATCCAGAAGGTGCCATGTACAGGAATCGGCAGTTTCTCTATTAAAACCTTTCCGGTCTTTTCCGATATATCGGCCTGTGAAGTGACAAACCCGAGCCCGTTCTTGAAAAGGGAAACCGAGACAATCCTGCAGGATGACACCTCTGCAAAACATCCTGCTGTAAACAAAAGAATTCCAGCAAAAACACGCAAAACAAACGCAAAAGTTTTCTTTTTCACGATACCCCCTTAAGCGGAGGGAAATTCTCCGCTTTCAATAATCAGACACGGATGAAGCAAAAAAGTTCCCGCTTTCCTTAGAACTTAGCCTTTGTTTCAGGGCAGTCCCGTTTCAGCATCTCGCTTCTGTCACCCTGAATTTATTTACCCTGGAAGGGTTTCAGGATTTGCTTATGTTTGTCATGCTGAATTTATTTCAGCATCTCGTTTTTAGATCCTGAACAGAGGCATTTCAGGATGACATGCCTCCGGGGTTTCAGGATGACAAAGAAATGTCATTCCTGATTAGACCCGGAATCTCACATTCCACCATAACAGCATTAGAACTCTGTTACAGTGGCAGCAGAGACATATCCTTCTTCATTTTCTTTACCAGCGTCACCACCAGCTTCACTATATTCTCTATATCTCCGAGAGATATTATCTCGCCCGATGTGTGCATGTATCTCAGGGGGATGCTGATAAGGGCCGTGGCTACTCCTCCCCGTATAAGCTGTATGGCGCGGGCATCCGTCCCTGTCGGACCTGCCGCCGCCGTTACCTGGTAAGGAATGCCGTTTTCCACGGCGGTATCAATGAGCATTTTTCCTATCACAGGGTTGATATTCGCTCCCCTGTGCAGAACCAGGCCTTTCCCGAGGGATACTTCTCCTTTTGTCCTTTTATCTATATCGGGGTAGTCAGTGGCCTCTATTACGTCTATGGCTATCCCTATGTCCGGATTGATGCTGAAAGAACTGGTGGTTGCTCCCCTTGTTCCAAGTTCCTCCTGGACGGTTGAGACGCCGAAAACGGCAGGGCTGAACTTTTCACCTGAAAGCCTTTTAAGTATCTCTGTTATCGCAAATACGGCTATCTTGTCGTCAAAACCCTTTGAAAGGACAAGGTTGTTTGGAAGCTCCTGAAAATTCGTTGCAAATGTGATGGGATCCCCTATGCTGACAAGCTTCTCGGCTTCCTTCCTGCTTCTAACTCCTATATCTATCCACATGCTCTCAATGGGAAAAGATTTGGGAACTTCTGTGGATTCTCCTTTCTTCCTGCCTATAACACCGAGCACCCTGCCCTTTTTATTTACGACATAGACTCTCTGTCCGTGAAGGGCGGGCAGGTAAGTGCCTCCAATCTGCTGGAAATAGAGATACCCGTCGTTATTTATGTGCTGCAGAATAAGCCCTATCTCGTCGCAGTGGCCCGCAAGCATTATTCTTGGTTTGCCTTTCGGATTCAAAACTCCCTTAACATTGCCAAGAACGTCAGACTCAACCTCGTCCGCGTTTTTTTTCATAAAGTTGAAAACCAGCCGCTGTGTTTCCGTTTCAAACCCCGAAGGACCAGCTGTTCCCATCAATTCCTTCAAAAATTCCATAGACTTTTTTTCCATGTAATTTATCCTCCTGTACGATAAATGGTTAAACCTTCATTATGATATTTAAAACGCTCTCGATTACCATCCATGTAATATGGCTTAGAATCATGCCCAGGAAAAAAGGCACGCTTTTCCTGTAAACATTATGGCCTCCGAAACGCAGAATAACTCCCTTGATGAGCCATGCAATGAAAATGGCAAACCACCAGTTTTGCAGTGGAAGGGATTCGGCAATGGGAAAACCTATGTAATGTATCGGCCACCACATGAATTTAGAATGGAGAAACATCAGTGCTCCCATCACAAACGTCCCTATTCCTGTAAATATATACCGTGAAATTATCATATCTTTTGTTATGGGAGAACTTATCTTTGGAAGCACGAAATTTGCTATGCAGTTTGACATGCCGCCGCCGAAAAACCATGGTCCGCCTCCTCCCGAAGCGCCCGTGGTTGAAGCGTTAAGGGCTCCTATGCTATACGCACCGTATATATGCATCCAGGCGGAAGATACATAGGATACTATAATTGCCGCCATTATGCCTGCAAAAACTATCCTCGGAGGGATATGTGCCTCTTCCTGTATTCTAAGTGAATGGCCCGTTGTAGCCATTATAGAAGAACGTATATCGGCAGCCCAGCTGTATTGAAGTCCGAGCACGATATATCCCTGCGGAGTAACAATTTCAGGAGGAAGCAGGTAAGATGTATATACCGTCGGGATACACTGGGCTCTTGCAGCAGGAAGGCCGGCCTGGCAGACTATACGTGCAAGGCCTATGAAAACGACCATGGAAAATAACATGAAAGCCAGTGAAGTGAACCAGGGCATGCCGAAATACCTCATGAAGCATACCATTGCGGCAAAACTGAGCATGGTTCCAGGAACCGCGGTGCGGTATGACAGAATTTCTCCGGAATCATCCACTTCGCAGTTTCTCCGGAACGCCTTGCGGAAACAGTCGGACAGGTGCTTGCGCGCACGCCAGAACAATGCAACCACCAGCGTCAGCATGGCCCCTGCGCCTTCAAAAGTCGTTACAGTGGAACGTCCGCAAAATGCTTCATTGATCCCCGGCAGTTTGAACCCGCTCATGTTCAGGAACCCGCTTTCAATCGTAAGAAGCACATGGAAAAACCACAGGGACAGCGATACACTGCGCGGCACAAGGTATGCAAGACCTATGATAGGGAAAAACGGATTCAGGCTGAGACTAACGCTCCTCCTGAACATAGGTATCCTGCCTGTTATCTTAAGCATCGGTGCGCCTGTCAAAGTGCGGGTCAGCCAGTTGAAAAAGTAGTATAAAAGAACAAGTGCAAAAGCAAGCCAGAAAAGTTTGTTCTTAAAAAGAGCAGGCACGCGGCTCTTCTCCTCTTTCTTCACCATCTCGAGAGGCAGTATTGTAAGCGGGTATATCAGCCTCTCTTTCTCTATCCACTGTTTGCGGAAAAGCACCATAAGGCAGATGCCGAGAAAAGAAAAAACAAGGACAAAAAAGAGTATGAAACCCATGGGTTTAAGCCATGCCGCATAGGGTATACCTTCTCCCGGAGGTAGTCCCTCGTAGAAATAAGTAATAGCCTTCTGGTCCTGAACCATAAGCAAAGGACGCGCCTTATCAATAATGAGTTCCTGCCATTTGTTTACAGGACTTGCAAAATACTTGAATCCGGAAACAACAGGCATGAGAGAAGACATGAATCCCATGCTGGGCAGAACGGAAGCCGTTGAAGCCATGATAAAAATCAGTAGAAGTTCCGACGTCTTAAGTTCAAAAAAACGGTGGATGCATGAAAGGAGAAGCAGAAAAAATAGTACGAAAATCGCGGCAGGCGCCCAGTACTCCCAGCAGAAAACCCCTCCTGACAATCCCTTGAGCATGATAAACGGGTCAAGCATGGCTATTCCCGCAGAAAATATTGCACCTAAAATAAATGCCCTTTTTCTCATTGCGTTCCTTTTAATGTTTTAGAATTCACAGGTTTATCACTTTCTTCTCATCGGCTGCCTGCCTTGCTTTAAGCACTATTTCGGTGGAGTAGAATGAATCTTCCGCTGAAAGAAGACATTCGCCTTTCTTTTCAATCTGGGCAAGAAAATCAGGGAAAAAGAATCTTGAAGGCTTTTCCTCGAGAGAAACGGGAGGTTCATCATTTGTCACAAGAACAGTTTTTCCTTCTTTAACTTCAATTATCCCTTTATCCCCTGCAATTCTGAGCCTGTCATCACCGTGGCCGTCTGCTTTAGCAGGATTGAGGAAATCTATGTTTGCAGCTCCAAACCTGCCGTTTTTAAAAGACAGGCCCACTATGCCGCAGCTTTCAAGCTCTCCGTGGCCGGCATTGCCTTCCCTTGTATGGCGGGCAAAAATTGTATCAACAAGAGAATCCATAACCCAGAGTATCATGTCTATTCCATGGATTCCCACAAAAGAAATAGTCCCCCCGTAACAAGACCTGTTTCTGAAAAGAAAGGACCGTTCTCCAAGCTTATATGTTTTCTGTGCGGTTGTCATCAACGGAGTGCCTATGGTGCCTTTTTTCATCTCATTGTAAGCGGCAAGAAACAGAGGACTGTACCGCATCTCAAGCATGGTAGCATATTCAACACCGGATTTGCTGTATACCTCTTTCAATTCTTCAAGTTCTTCAAGGTTTAAAGCGGCAGGCTTTTCAGAAAGGCAGTGTATCCCCCGCCTGAGTAAATCTTTTGTTATTTCCGAATTCTTATAATAATACGAACCGACTGCGGCAACGTCAGGTTTCAATTCATCCACCATTTTTCGGTAGTCATCGTATATTCGGACATCCGGATAACGGGGTTTCCACATTTCAAACCTGCCGGAAGCATCTTCTTCCCTGCACCCGGGAGCAAAACCCACTATACGTGCGCCGGGATATTTCTCAATATCCCTGAAAACAATTCCCATGTGACCGTGTACTCCTATAATTACAACCTTCATAAATACCCCCTTTTTCCATTTCGGTTAGGACAAACTTCTTTATAGAGGCTTGGATCCTGAACAAAAGCATTTCAGGATGACAGCATTATTATATCGGTAGCCGCAGGCTTTAGCCTGCGTGTCTTGTTTTACGCTCTTTGTCATGCTGAATTCATTTCAGCATCTCTCTTTTGAGCCCCTGAACAGAACCGTTTCAGGATGACAAGCCATTAGGGTTTCAGCATCCCTGTTTTTATTCTTTCCGTGCTTCCTGTTGACAACTCAATCATAGCATATCTTCGCTTAAATCATGCCATTCAGGATTAGAACTTTCAATTAACCTTATTTTCCACTTTCTGTGCCAGTTCTTCAGTTGTTTCTCGCGGGAAATGGCCGCTATAACATCTCCAGTGCTTTCACAATACACAAGTTTTTTCAGGTTATATTTTTTTGTAAATCCTTCTACCAGTCCATTTTTATGTTGGAAAACTCTATGGGCTATGTTATTTGTCACGCCAATGTAAAAAACACTATTATTCTTGTTCGTCATGATATACACATAATATTCGTGTTCCATAGCAGACGCATAAATAGGTCTATAGATCCTGAATAAAAGCTTTTCAGGATGACAATGTGTTGCATTTCAGGGTCTATCTCATCCTGTCATTCCGGACTCGATCCGGAATCTCTCTTTTAGAGGCTTAGATCCTGAACAGAAACATTTCAGGATGACAGGCCTTTTATGTTTCAGCAACTTAATTCAGGTTGAGTATCCTTTTCGCGTTGTCCTCTGTAATTTTATCATAAACGGCCTTTGATATCATTCCTGTATCGAGAGCATCTCTGAAATATCCTATTATTGCACCAGGAATTTCGGGCTCCTGGTGACAAAGGTCGGTACCGAACAAAAGCCTGTCCTGGAATTCTTCGATAAACTTGTACCCGTAATCTCTATCCCTCGTGATTGCGTTCAACCCGCTTCCCGCTGAAAGGTCCCCGTAAAGGTTGGAATATTTCTTCATCAGCACCTGCATCCTTCCGGGCGACTTGATGGAACCTACGGGATAGACATGCCTTCTCTCAAGGTCGATGTAACCGCTTACTTCATCCCAGAAAGCCATCGCATGTCCTATGAAAACCGTTTCCGGACACTCCTTCAAAACCCTTTCGAGCCTTGGCAAACCAGGGCTGTCTACAAGCCCGTAAAAACCTCCTATTTCCCGGTACAGATGAAAAAGAACAGGCAAACCCGCCCTGCCGCATTGCCTGAAAAGGTTCATACATAAAGGGTCGTCAATATAAAGATTGGGTATGAATTCACCGAATCCTCTGCAGCCGGCTTCCTTGTAACGGCAAAGTATCCATGAAAAATCAGTTGAAGGAGAGTTCCCACCTGCTCGCGGGTCGACACAACAGAAAGGGATAATCCTGTCCGGATGCCTCAGGTAAACTGCTATGGCATCCTTTGTACCGAAATAAAAAAAATTTGTTTCGGGGCTTTCTCCCAAAGGCAGGAGAACGGATTTTTCAATCCCCAGTTTATCCATCCTTTCCAGGAGGTCCTTCTCGGTAAAAGGTTTTCTGTCCCAGACTGTAAGAATATGGCTGTGTATGTCTATCATCTTTGCTTCCGGTTCTACTGTTTCAGGACAGGTTCTATGCGCTCAAGAGCCCAATCAATATCGCTGCGGGATATAATGAGGGGAGGAGCAAACCTTATGACATTTTCATGGGTTTCCTTGCAAAGAATTCCTTTTTCCATAAGTCTTTCACAGAATATCCTCGCACCTCCGGCTTCAGGTTTCAGTTCAACCCCTATGAATAATCCCCTGCCCCTTACCTCTTTTACATGGGGACTTTTTATGTTCGTAAGAGCGCTTAAAAAATAATCTCCCATTACCTCGGAATTTTCAACCATTTTTTCTTCTATGAGAACCTTCAAAGCGGTCCTGGCTATCGCACAGGCCAGAGGGTTGCCGCCAAAAGTGCTTCCGTGGTCTCCGGGCATGAAGACCCCGAGAACATCCTTATTGGAAAGAATTGCCGATACGGGATACATGCCTCCCGACAAAGCTTTCCCTACAAGTGTAACGTCTGCCTCTATACCTTCGTGCATTTCAGCCAGCAGTTTCCCGGTACGTCCCAGGCCTGTCTGTATCTCGTCAAATATAAGAGGAACGTTGTTTGCAGTACAGATATCCCTTACTGCTTTCAGGTACCCGGGAGGAGGAATTATTATTCCTGCTTCGCCCTGAATGGGTTCAACAAGAAAGCCAACGGTATTTGGTGTTATTGCCTTTGCCAGGGCATCCGCATCTCCGAATGGAATTATCACAAAACCAGGAGTGAACGGGCCGAACCCATCCCTGTACTGCTTTTCAGTGCTGAAACCTACTATCGTTATCGTCCTGCCGTGAAAATTATTGGCACAGACGATAACTTCAGCCTTGTCTTTTGGAACACCTTTCTCTCTATAACCCCACTTTCGAACCGCTTTTATAACCGTTTCAACCGCCTCCGCACCGCTGTTCATGGGAAGCACCATGTGAGAATTTGTAAGTTTGCATATCTCTTCGTAAAACAGCCCGAGCTGGTTATTTCTGAAAGCCCGTGAAGTAAGGGTAATCTTTCCTGCCTGTTCTTTAAGGGTTTTCAATATTTCAGGATGGCAGTGCCCCTGGTTTACGGCAGAATAGGATGCAAGGCAGTCCATATACTTCTTTCCTTCCACGTCCCATACCCATATGCCTTCACCCCTTTCAAGAACGACATCAAGGGGATTATAATTTTTCGCTCCGTACATGTTCTCCAAATCAATATAACGCCTGGTATCCATATCACTTCCTCTCTTTTTCGTAAATCCTGTTGAACACCCCGATTATACTGTCAGGATGTGTTTTTACCATTTTTTTCTGTGGATTTGTTCCGTCGGCGCGAAAAGTGTAAACCAGTTCGTAGGGAGGCTGTAATTTCACTACTCCGAATTTTTCTTTCCGAAAGCGATTAAGTGCTTTGCCGGCGCCTTCCCTGATAAGCTGCCGGGCAACCTCTGGATGAAGATGCACCGCCGCATTGTTTCTTGTGCCGTATTCCTCGGCAGTACACTCTTCTCCACTGCCGGAGGTCATCCCCTCTTTTACCACAACTGTTTCTATTCCGGGTACCAGTTCCGCAGCTTCCTTGCAGAAAGCCCTGTCTCCGGAACCGAAAATAACCGGGATATCGAGTTCACCTGCACAAAGCGTCACCTGGCCAAATTCTCCTATTGATAACCCGTTTATTGAAAGGTCGAGGAGTTTGAAAGACTGGGTATGCGCTATATGGGCATATTCAGTTCCGGCTTTTGCATGCTGTCCCACCACGGCAACCGCGTCAATACTTCTGTCAAGTCCAAGCGGATAGGGCCCTCTGGGCCATCCTCTCTGGAACCTTACTCTTTTGTCAAGAGACAAAAAGTCGACTCCCCCGAAACCGTTCCCGCCGTGTCCATCAGCCACCACGATATCCGTAGCGCCTGCAGAAATAAAACCGTCGACGGCCGCGTTGACTTCCATTGCAAGGAGCGTCCTGCTCTGCTGGAAATACCTTGCATTGCCGTTTGCCCATCCCTCGTAAGTTATAACACCAGCAACCCCTTCAAGGTCGGTCATTATGAATATCTTCATCTTTTTCTCCTTTTTTATCCTGCATAATAATGCATTAACATTTTGATATTATAACATAGACGGAAAGCAAGAAAAAAAAATTGACTTTTTTTTATAATATATGTTACTATAGCAGGACTAAAATATTATAAATAAACGTTTAACAGTAACGGAGCACAAGGAATTCTCAAGAAAAAAATGGAAAGAAAAGGACTCGGCCAGATACTTCTTGAAAAGGGATTGATAACCGGCGAACAGCTGGAAAGCGCTCTTCTCCAGCAGATGAAGGAGAAGAAATTTCTGGGCGAGGTTCTCATTGAAAAGAAACTGGTGACAAACGAGCAGATAATAGAATGCCTTACAGAACAGAAGAAAGCAGATTCGGTTAATCTTCTTGCTCTTAAAAGCCTGAAGCCTGAAATCGTTAAGCTGATACCGGAAAACATCGCAAGAAGGTACAGGCTTATTGCCATTGCAAAAGAAGAAGGACGTCTTATCATTGCCATGGACGATCCGACTAATATCGTTGCCATAGACGCAGTTACCAGGATGACAGACCACAGGGTAAAGGTTGTCAAGGCTGAGTCTGCGCATATAAGCGAATTCCTGGATAAATATTATTCCGAGTCTGCAGATTTATCCAAAACAGCTTCAGCACTTGAAGGCATTGAATCCGAAGAGAACGGACAGGTTGACGTACAGCAGTTAAAGGTAGCCGCCGAGGATGTGCCCATAGTGCGGTTTGTAAATTCTCTTTTCATTGAAGCGGTTGAAAAAAGGGCAACCGATATACATCTTGAGCCCCAGGAAGAAAAGGTGTCTGTCAGATTCAGGATAGACGGAGTACTGCAGAATGTTCCTCCTCCACCCAAAAGTTCATATACTGGCATAGTCAGCCGCCTTAAGATATTGTCAAACCTTGATATAGGAGAAAGACGCCTTCCCCAGGACGGCAGAACCAAAATAAAAACTGCGTCAAGGGATATTGATATAAGGGTATCCACCCTGCCCACGATATACGGCGAAAAAATCGTTATGCGCCTTCTTGACAGGCAGTCGCTCGTGAGAACTTTCACAGAGGCAGGCTTCGGACAGGAAGATGAAAAAGCTTACATTGAAGGATTGAAAAAACCTTACGGTATGATAATGGTTACAGGTCCCACGGGTTCAGGTAAAACCACGACTCTCTATTCCGGTTTAAACCACATAAATACTCCCGAAAAAAATATAATTACCATAGAAGACCCCGTGGAATATGAGATGACGGGAATAAACCAGGTTCAGATTAAACCCAAGATAGGCCTGACCTTTGCATCGGTTCTGAGGACTTTTTTAAGGCAGGACCCCGATATTATAATGGTAGGAGAAATAAGGGACCTTGAAACCGCAC
>DAOQVZ010000043.1:0-1811 GCA_035341815.1 bacterium | reverse complement strand
AGGCAGGACCCCGATATTATAATGGTAGGAGAAATAAGGGACCTTGAAACCGCACAGATTGCCATACAGGCCGCCCTTACAGGACACCTGGTGATATCAACGATACATACCAACGATACCGTTTCCACCCTTTCAAGGTTCAATTTCATGGGAGTTCCCAACTACCTGATAGCAGAAGCCATACATCTTATCATATCTCAGAGGCTTGTACGCAAGATATGTCCCAACTGCAAAGAAGAAGATAAAGAGGGCGCAGAAATTCTCAAGAGAATGCATATCCCTTCAGGCAAAAATACCATATACAGGGGCAGAGGATGCCTTGAATGCAATCAGACAGGCTATCTCGGAAGAACTGCAATATTTGAAATACTGAAGATAGACAGGGGAATCAGGTCATATATCATAGAAGGCAGAAAAGAAGAGGAAATACGAAATCTCTGTTTGAAAAACGGTATGCCTACCCTTAGGGATGCCGCTCTTCAAAAAATTCATTCCGGGATAACCACGGTTGAAGAGATGATGAGTAAAACACTGGTTTAATAAAATGGCAAGGTACCAGTATTTGGCGCGGGATATAAACGGAAACAAAGTGGATGGCATTATAGAAGCTCCTTCCAACCTGCTTGTTATTACAAGGTTGAGAAATCAGAACCTTTTTCCCGTTGATATACAACTTGCGGGACAGAGCGATTTTGCAGTCTCCGCAAAAAAAGAAAAAGCAGTGGTAAAGAAAGGGAAGGTGAACCTCAAGGAGCTTGCCGTTTTTACAAGGCAGACCGCCGCAATGCTTGATGCCGGTGTTTCCATCGTGGAAATTCTTGAAGATTTAAGCTCCCAGACGCCAAACAGGTATTTTTCATATATACTTAAAAATATACGGAAAGATATCCAGGAAGGCAACAACCTTTCCAGGGCGTTTTCAAAATATCCGAGGGTATATTCGCCGCTTTATATAGCCCTTATCAATGCCGGAGAAGAAAGCGGCAACCTGGCGGAAGTCATGGCAGAGCTTGCATCTAATATTGAAGACCAGATAACCCTTATAAGCAAAGTGCGGCAGGCTGTCAGTTACCCTGCCGTTGTAACCGTCTTTTTCATGGCAGTTCTCGGTTTTGTTTTCCTATTCCTTCTGCCCAAGTTCCAGGAAATATTCAGTGATTTTGATGCAAAACTTCCCGCTTTTACATTGATAATCCTGGGCATAAGCAAGTTTCTGGTATCGGCGCTTCCTTTCATAATGGCAGGTATAATCATTCTTCTGATATCTCTTTTCATGCTTGCCAGGACCCCTGCAGGCAGGGAACGCATTGACAGGGCAAAACTGGGTTTTCCGGTTTTCGGGCAGCTAATGCTGAAAGTCAGCCTTGCAAGGCTTGCAAGGTCACTGTCAACCCTGCTCTCCGGAGGAGTTACGATAATCCTGGCTCTTGACATAGTTTCAAGAACCGCCGGAAACGCAGTTATTGAAAATACCGTAAAGAAGGTCCGCGAGGGTGTTATAAAAGGGTCTCTCCTGGGCGGAGAAATGAAAAAGCACAGGATTTTTCCGGTTCTTTTTGTAAGAATGGTAACGGTAGGGGAAGAAACAGGAAAAGTTGAAGATATGCTTAACAGGGTTGCAAAATTTTTCAGGGACGAGGTGGATGCTACCCTTAATATTCTTGCTTCAATACTTGAACCCATTTTAATTATAAGCCTCGGGGTCATAGTGGGTATTGTCGTTCTGGCAATCTACCTGCCCATCTTCAATATAGCCAGTGCGATGAAATAAAATATTGACAATATACTGTTTTTATGATATAATAAAACTT
>DAOQVZ010000042.1:0-17515 GCA_035341815.1 bacterium | reverse complement strand
CCACCCGTAAATAAAGTATACCCATCCATCTTCTATCCTGAGATTCCTGAGCTTTTCCTGGGACCTTGCCTGCTGGAGGAAAAGAAGGTCTCCCCTGTAGTTGAAATCCCAGGCAATCCCGTTTTGCGGGAAGCAGGCTCTGTCTGTCAATGGAGAGCCCGGAGCGTCTTTGCCCAGACCTGTTGCGTTAACCACAAGGGAAGCCGGTTTCAGCAGGTGCACCACTGAGTCATTTTCCTGCTGCGCGGGACAGTGCCTGTATACCATCTCAATACCCGGGTTTATTCCCCTGTGAATTCTTTCCATTTCTTCAAGGCGGGGTTTACTCCTGTTTGTAACGTAAATGCGTGAAGGCCTTGAACCGGCCGGGGCTTCTTTCATAAACCATGTACTCAGAGCCAGGGAAGAACCTCCTGCCCCGAGTATGCATATTTCCGTCCCTGCAGTCCTCCAGTAATCTTCGGGAAGAAATGCTTTAAGCGCAAGCCCGCTGGTAATGGGGTCTTTGGCGTGGCCCCTGAGCCTGCCGTTTCTTTTTGAAATACAGCTTACTTCTCCGAGCAATTCGGCATAAGGACATAATTCGTCAAACATGTCCCGGCTGGCTGAAAGAATGTCTATCTTGTGGGTTGTAACCAGTCCTCCGAGGGAGAGAGGATCTTTTTTGATAAAAGATACTATTTTCCTGTAGGTTTCGGGATTGTCATGCTGCTTGCAGTCTATGCCTGTTATTTTGCAATCACCGAGTTTAAGATATTCCGCCCATAGGGGAAAAACCTTCATTATGGAAGATTTTTCAGTAGTGACACCTATGAAATAAAAAGTCGGTTTTTCCGCAGGTTTAAGATTATTTGCCGTCATCTGTCAATTCTTTACTCTGAACATCCAGAGCTTTTCTTTTGCGTGAGGGGTTGATTTTAATTTTTTTATCGTATAACCTCTTTTTCAAAAGAGAGAAACCTTTTTCCCCGTTGCAGATGATTCCATTGCAGCTTCAAGAGTTTCCATGATTTTTATCCCGTCAAAAAAATTCGGTTCTATTCTGCCGCCGGTTGCAATGGCATGAAGGAAGTCAACAACTGCATGGTGGAATTCATGTTCGTATCCTATTATATGTCCCGGCGGCCACCAGTGCGACATGTAAGGATGTACAGACTCCGTGGCAAGAATAGTTTTAAATCCCTGTTCATAAGAAGGGTCTTCCGTGGAAAAAAACTGAAGTTCATTCATCCGTTCCAGGTTAAAGATGCAGCTTCCCCTGCTTCCGTATATCTCGAAGTAGTTGTAGTTTTTGCGGCCGGAAGCAAACCTGCTTGCCTCGAAAGAGCCGAGAGCTCCGTTTTTAAACTGAACTATCATAAACGAGGCGTCTTCGACCGTGACCTTTCCCGTCTTTTTTTCTTTCGTTTTGGCGCTGAAAGCGGTGGGGCCTCCTGTTTCTGCAATGGGGCGCTCTTCTATAAAGTTTGTTGTCATGGCGGAAACGCTTGATATGTCTCCTACAAGGTATCTTGCCAGGTCAATGCTGTGGGAATTCAGGTCGAAATGAGGTCCTGCACCGGCAAATTCTTTTTGAAGCTGCCATACGAGGGGAAAATCGGAATTGTTTATCCAGTCTTGAAGGTAAGCTCCGCGCCAGTGAAAAATCTTGCCTATTTTTCCTTCTTCAATGAGCTGCCTTGCCAGGACAACTGCGGGACATCTTCTGTAATTATGGTTCAAGTAATGAACAACCTTATACTTTTCTGCAGCCTCGTACATTTCTTCTGCCTGGGCTGAATTTAACGCTACAGGTTTTTCACAGAAGATATGTTTTCCCTCCCTGGCGGCTTCAACGGCAATATCACGGTGAAGATATGTCGGTACGCTGATATCTATAATATCAATATCTTTTCTTGCGATAACCTTATGCCAGTCAGTTTCACTTTCTTGCCATCCCCATTTGGCAGATTGTTTTTGAGCTGTCTTTTCGCTTTTTGCGCAGACAACCTTCATAACAGGCTCTATATCGAGTTCGAAAAAATTGCCTGCGTTCTTCCACGCATTGCTGTGGGCATTTCCCATGAATCCGCCGCCAATCATCCCTACGTTCATCTTTTCCATTTTTATCTCCTGTTATCAGGGCGCCGGCACTTCATATCATTTCTGTATCTATCCGGAATATCTTACCCATAAGCTCAATCTCGTTTATCCACTTTCCCGTCAGCAGGCATTGATGGTGGGAAGAAGCGTTTTTCATGATGCTGTGTCCGTCCTTTACTCTTAAGACTGCTCCGTTTAAACAGTGCGAACCGGGATACTGAACGTATTTTTCAAGGCTGCAATCCGCCACGAGCATTTTATCCATTGATGGTCCCAGCTTTGCCATTGTAACCGGTCCCATGGGCATGCGGGCATCTATTGCCGTTGCATTGTTATCTACGATGGCAAGCACTTTTTTCCTGAGTGTCCACTCTTCAGCCTGCGAAGACGGTACTATTCCGAGATACCCGCAGTGCGCCAGGAGAATGCAATTATCGGGGTCTTTAACATCGGGGAAAAAATCTATATGCTCGTGTTTCAGCGGAGCCATTCCCATAAGAGACGGATATATATTGGTCATCATAATGGGGGCGTTAAGACATCGGTGTGCAAGATATTTGGTCATCAGGCTCAGGGTATCCGCCTCGCAGCCCCATACGATGTTCTTCTCCCTGAACAGCATGTCCCATGCAAGGCAGGGTGTAGTATTGCTGAAGCGGGATTCATTCAGGCAGTTTATGCCCATCCCTTCTATGGAAGAATCTTTTTCCACTTCTTCCCTGGCTGCGATATATACTTTAATTGCGCTGTAGAGTGCTTTTTTGTCCACCCCTTCTGTTTTTATATCCCATTTCCCGCAGACTTCTTCTGCATGTTTATCCGGTATATTTTTTGCCTTCCGGCCGAATTCTTTAAAACTCTTTTTCACAACCGTGACTCCGAATTTCTGTTTAATCCGCTTTGTACAGATATCTTCCCACCAGAAAAATCTCTTGAATATTTCAGGCTGGAAACCTTCTCCCGGGTCGTCCTGGATGACAAGGAATTTAACTTTGCGCAGAGCCCCTTTTACACCGAGGCATTTACACAGAATTTTAGTGTGGCAGGAATTGTAGGGAGAGAGTATTTCTATCCCTTCCGTTTTCATGAAAGAGACTATCTCCCAGTCCCACATGGCCATTGTTCCAAACTCCGAGGTGATTGCCATGATTGGGATTTTCATTTTTTTGAAGTCTTCAATCCTGCGGTATGCTTCTCCCAGAAGCTGTGGGAAGACCGCAGCGTCTCCTCCATGCATGGGAGAGCCGAGTTTCACCGGCTTTAAAAATTCCGCCTCGCAGCAGAGCAATTGCTTGAGTGTCTCCAACTGTTTGCGGAAATCTTCGTCTGCTGCCGACTTAAAATAAACAGGTATCAGTCTGGCTTTCATTGAAGCAGCTCCTTTATCCATTGTAAGAAATAGCAGGTATGGCTCATTTACCTTTTACATGTTTCCGGCTATTTCTCTAAGATGCTTTATGCTGTCTTCAACAACTTTATCTTCCTTGCCTGCATAATCAGGGTGGAGCGAATCAATTTCCAATGCCAAAAATCCTTTGTATCCTGCATTTTTCAGAGCTGTTGCAACACCCTTAATATCGACAATGCCCTTGCCTGCCGGAACGCTTGAAAAGAAATACCACTCATCTGCCGGAACACTTTCAAGCAGTTTTACATCCTTGATATGTGTTGCCATGACATATTTGCCGAGTTTCTGCGCAGCCTTTACGGGGTCGTCGAGCACCCTTATGAAATTACCCGTATCGAAGTTTATTCCCAGATAAGGCGAATCTACATTTTTAAGCAGAGATAAAATCTCTTCCGAATTGAAGTCAATGTGGTTTTCCATTGCCATCTTGATATTCTCTTTCTCCGCAATTTTAACTGCTTTTGAGAACATCTTCGAAAGCCGTTCAAGCTGTTCCTGGTGAGGCTCATTACGAAACATGAGGCTGCTTCCTACTACCCTCATAACTTCGGCCCCTATATTCTTTGCGTATTCCAAATGCTCAATCATCTTGTCCAGCTCATCTTTTTTTTTGCCGCCTTCCAACCCGTCAGGGTGTCCCCATGCCCATACCCTTTCTATCCCTGCTTCGTCGAGAATGCCTTTGATTTCAGCCAGGTAATTCCTGTCAAAGCTGGGGATAAAACATGATTCGAGGGATACACCGTCCGCCTTAAGTTCCCTGGCTCTGTTAATGAAATCCTTTAGAGTCCATTTCCTGTCAGGTTTCTCCTGGTGGTCATAGACTTCTCCGAAATAACGGTGATAACAGTAACTGTCTATACCTATCTTCATATTTATCCGCCTCCATAGATTTTACAGGGCCTGTTTTTTAGAAATGTTAGCATACCCGTTTATCTCGTGTCAATTACCTTTGCCGCGGGGTTGTGTCAGCCGAATTTTTCAGGAGAAACATAGTCTCCGGACTTTTCCTGCAGTTCCTGCAGGCGTTTCTTCTGTTCTGCAAGAATCCGGAATAGAACAGCGGGAGCGTCCTTGACGTGCTCCCTGTGGTATGCCTCAACTCTTTCCAGTCTTGAGATATTTTCGGGAATGCGGATTGTAAACTGTTTTATGTAATCTTCTTTTGTGTAATCCTTGCCGGTCAGCTCCTTGAAAAGGGGCACAAGGTCGCTGTAAACGGGAATCCACCCCGTGGGGGTTTTTATGGCTTCTGCTTCGCCGTGCACCCTCAGTTCCATCCACTTTATCCACACATGCTTGTCCCTGATGCCGTTGACAAATTTTCCTTCTTTATCCCTGAGGAAATAATTTACGCCGAATATTTCCGGTGCCCTGTCCAGTTTCTTTCCGAATTCGAGATTGTTGTTTATGTATTTGCCCAGTGGTACAGCCACAAAATCCTGTATGCTCATGAGGTTTATTTCGGGGACGCCCTCTTTTCCTATGATTGCAAAAGTGGTTTCCGTTTCAAGGGAAGCGCCGTAAGCTATGATGCCGTGTTCCCAGCTGAAGCTCTGCTGAACCGGCAGAGAGGCTTTGGCATCGCGTCCCCCGTAAATAATTGCTGAAAGTTCCACCCCCGAAGGATTATCAAGTTCGGAATCGCAGTTTTTCAGGGAACGAAGGGTTACATTGTATCTGGCATTCTTATGTGCAAGAGGAATTTCAGCTCCTTTATCATCTTTTTTTCCTTTGTACCAACGGCCTGAGAAATTTTCTCCTTCGCCGGGAGTTTCAATTCCCATGCCGAGCCAGTAAGGTTTGCCGTCTTTAACCAGTATGTTCGAAAATATCACTTCGCACGGGTTATTCAAGATTTCCCAAATTACAGGGTCATCCTTGCTGTTGATGTTCTGTATTATGCCGAAAATTCCGGATTCGGCGTTTGCAGCCATGCATTTGCCGTCTATCGAACGGAAATATGCGATATCGTCGCCCACTATGGTTTCTCCCGGAAGCATTGCGGTGGATGTTTTGCCGCTTGCGCTGGGGAAAGCCCCTGCAAAATAAGACTTGCGGCCGTTCTTGCCTTTCACTCCCATCAGGAACATATGCTCCGCAAGCCATCCTTCCCTGTCTGCCTTGCATATTGTAAGCCTGAGAGCAAGTTTTTTGAGGCCGACCGTGTTGCCTGCGTACTGCGTGTTGACGCTGTAAACGGAATCTTTCGTATAATCTATGTATATTCTCTTTTTGTCCGGTTCGCAGCTTACCATTCTTTCATCTACCTTTCCGCATGAATGGAGTATTGAGAAAAATCGGGCTTTATTTCCCAGTCTTCGGAACTCTTCATACCCGAGGCGGTAGAGCAGGGTAAGGCTGTGGGAAACGTAAAAGGAATCTGTGCACTCAACACATGGAATGCTGAACTCTGAATTGTTGGGGCCCAGGGTCAAAAACCGGACTATCATGGTGCGTCCTTTCATCGAACCTTTCATCAGCCCCCTTACTTCTTTCAACCCTTCTTCCCTTTCTATCTGGTTGAGGGCCTTGCTCAAACTGCCTTCCGCAGGAACCAGGTACCTTGTGACTTCCCTGTCCCTTCCCTGGTCTTCCATTCCGTCAAAATGAACGGTATGCCCTTCGATTTTCAATGCTTTTTCTTCTCCTGTCTTGAGAGCCATTTTGCGCGTATGTTCCATGTCCTGCTTCGAATCCGTGCTTATCCATACAAAATCTGGTTCGCATAGAGCTACTGCATCCGCAATAAACATGTGAAGCTTTTCATTGTCTATGGCTTCCAGCTTGCTGTAATTGTCATTGTCAAGTTTTGACTTCAGATAATTCAGGTATTGCTCTCGCATAGGCTCCTCCGTTGTTGTTAAACTTGGTAAAGTGTTCAGGACAAAAGGTTTTTTATGTGTGAAAACATCAGAAAATAAGACAGACTTTTGCGGATAAAAAGTTTCCCGTGGAAGATTGGTCGGTACGCTTTTTCAGAAGATTTTTATATCTGTCAATAAGCTTAATACTGAATTCATGATAACATTTAACCACTGCCGGCGTCAATTATTTTCTTTTAATTCCTCTGTTATTTGAATGAACTTTTTGCATTCCTCGAAGGTTTTTCCTTCTGCTATTACGGCAGATATTGCGCATGCTCCATCGGCTCCCGCTTTCATCACGGAAACAATATTTGCCAGATTGATACCTCCTATCGCAACAATGGGAATTCTGACCTTTTTCCTGATTTCTCTTATCAGCTCAAGTCCCGCATGGGGTCCGGCATCTTTTTTTGTATCCGTTGCAAAAACCGGAGATGCCCCTATATAGTCTGCTCCTTTTTTTTCAGCATCGGCTGCTTCTTCTGCATCGTGTGCGGTAACGCCTATTATTTTTTTTCTTCCAAGAATAAATCTTGCCGCGGCGCAAGGCATATCTTCCTGTCCCAGGTGGACTCCGTCTGCATCTGCCGCCATGGCTATGTCTACCCTGTCGTTTATTATTAAAAGAGCTTTTCCATCGCACAGTTTTTTTATCCTGAGACTTTCGCTGTACATCTCCCTGGCCGTTTTACTCTTCTCCCTGTACTGTATTATCTTCACTCCTGCCCTTAGTGCCTCCCTTATATCCTCCTCAATGCCTTTTTTGGTGAGAGTTGAATCGGTAATGAAATAAAACCCCATTTTTTTCAGGTCAATATTATGCGGCTTCATAGTATTTCTTCCAGTTTTTCATGCGATTCTATGTCTCTGGCTGAAAGGTTATAAAGCGAGTCGTAAAAATTTTCCTTGAACGACCCGGGTCCGTCTGATTCGACTGACGCAAGTTCTCCCGCAATGCCGAATGCAGCAAGGGCGGATGAGGCAGCCCTTGCGTAATTTTTTTCCACTGCTGCGAAAACTCCTATCATTGAAGCGGCCATGCATCCTGTTCCCACAATGGTTCCCATCATTTCGTGGCCGTTCCTGCATATATAAACGGTATCCCCGTCAGAAATAATGTCTTCCCTGCCAGTTATAACCACGGTCGCTTCTCTTTCACGCGCAAGTTTTTTTGCAATCATTTGCATGTCTTCTTCAACCCTTGTTGCTTCAACGCCTTTCGTAACAACGTCAATGCCCGCGATGCGGGCTATTTCTGAACAGTTGCCTTTTATTATATCAATCTGCAGTTCCCTTATGAGCTCGATTGTTTTCTCGTCTCTGTATCTTGTCGCCCCGGCTCCTACTGCATCGAGTACAATGGGTATCTTTTTCTGGTTTGCGGCTTTCCCTGCAAGCTTCATGGCTTCCACTACCCCGTTTGTAAGAGTACCTATGTTAAGCACGAGAGCCGAAGCCAACTTTGCCATGTCGGCTGCCTCTTCCACTGCGTGGGCCATTACAGGTAAAGCCCCTACGGCCCTGACCACATTGGCGCAGTCATATATGGTGACCCAGTTGGTAATATGGTGGACAAGAGGTTTTTCCTCTCTTACCTTTTCGAGTATCTGTGCTGTTTTATTCATGCATGCCTCCACGCCTGTCCGATTAAAACCAGCGGTTATATTTCCTTCCGAATTCAATGGTGTCTTCGTAAGACAGCACTGCCGTTGTTGCTCCTACCGCAGTGGCTATCTTTCCTCCCGTGATATTGGCCAGCATGCCGCATTTTTCAAAAGGCATGCCTTTGATTATGCCTGCGATAAATCCTGCCGCATAGGCATCGCCGCATCCCGTTGTGTCTATCCTTTGCATGTCAGGCGCAATTATCCTGTATTTTTCTTTCCTGTTGCATATGTAAGAACCTTCGGAACTCATCTTCAGGCAAACGTTTTTGACTCCGGAATCAAGAAAAAATTCCGCTATATCTTCAGGGTTTTCTTTTTTCGATATCATTTTCGCTTCTTCTATACTCGGGAGAAAATAGTCTATATATTGCAGGGATTCTTCAATAAGCTCTTTCCATTTTCCAGTGGAATCCCATGCCGTGTCGAGGCATGTTATAAGTCCCATGTCCCTGGCCTTTTTCAGCGTCTCTGCAAGCGGTTTTCCGTCAAACCCCGGCATCAAAAAAGCGCCTGCCACATGAAGCAGAGGAAAATTTTTCATGTAATCGAAATCTATATCTTCAAGCTTCAGGTCGCCGTTTGCTCCTGTTGAATGGATAAATGACCTTTCTCCGTCAGAATGGACCATGACAAGCGTGCCAGATGTTGTCTTGCTGACACTTTTTCTTACCCTGCTCACATCAATTTTTTCTTCCATCAGCTTGCCGAGAAGAAAATTTCCCAGGTTGTCGTCGCCAACCTTTCCCATAACCGAGACCTCAACTCCCATTCGTCTCAGGACAACTCCCGTGTTGCTGGCGCACCCCCCTATGTGGAGTTCCGTACGGTCGGTTAAGACCAGCTTTCCTTTTTCGGGAATATCTTCCACGGGTTTCCCTATGAAATCTCCAACAATGATACCCAGGCAGATAGCCTTGTTTTCCATCGCTTCCTCCATTGTTTCAATATTTATTCAGCCAGATTTCTGCAGTATTTGACCAGCCGCAAATAAAATGGACGGTTCTCTCTTAAATAGATTATATTTTAAAATTGCAGCGTACACAAATCTTGCGGCACAATGGAATTTGTATATCTTGCCGGTTTGGTTTAAAATAACAATATGTTTTTCCGTTTATGCTGATGAACAAACTGAAGTCTACCGGAGAATAAATCAATGAGAAAACGCGCTTTTATCCTGGGAACCCTTCTTTCCATAGGCATTGCCATGTACGACCCTTACCTTATGATAAAGGGCGTAAATGTCTATTTCTGCTGGGAATACTGGGCTCCCGCCGCCTTGTTTATACTCTTTTTCCTCCTGCTTTTGTCCGGCATACACCGGTTTCTTGAACTTAACATGCAGGAATTGCTTCTCATATTTGTCATGACATCTACTGCTTCCGTATTGCCCAGCATGGGATTCGTATCTTCTCTTATCCCCATAGTTTCGGGATTCACATATTTCGCAACTCCTGCAAACAGGTGGTCGGAACTGATAGTTGAAAAGACTCCTTCCCTGCTGATGGTAAAGGATTTGAAGGCCATTACGTGGTTCTACGAAGGGCTTCCCGCAGGCGAAGCCATACCTTATCTCCCGTGGCTTGCACCCATGGGATTTATCCTTCTTTTCGTGCTCGTATTCTCTTTCCTGAGCATCTGCCTGATGGTCCTCTTCAGGAAACAATGGGTTGAAAAAGAACGACTGACTTATCCTCTTACCATACTTCCTCTCGAGATGGTAAAGAAAAGAAAGGGGAGCAGGGTTCCGGTTCTTTTCAAGGACAAGCTGTTCTGGCTGTCTTTTGTCCTGGTATTTTGCTATTACCTTTTCAACTGGCTGACCCGTATTGCAACAGGTTCCTCGATGCTTTCATTGACAGGAAGAATACAGCTTTTCAGGAATACCATGAGCCTTTCCCTTAATCCTGCTTTCCCGATAATAGGGCTCGCCTACCTCATTCCACGCAGCGTATCTCTTTCACTCTGGCTTTTTCATGTGCTTTTTACCGTGCAGAGCGGTTTTCTCGGAATAAGCGGTTTCAAGCTTCCCGGAATAAACGAGCCTTACGGAGGCCGTTCCACTGTGACTTCTTTTGAAGGAGCAGGCGCCATGCTCATGCTGGTTATTGCACTGTTCTGGCGGGCCCGCATGCATCTTGCGGATTGTTTCAGGAAAGCTTTAAGGCCGAAATCTGATATTGAAGATTCGAAAGAATTGTTTTCATACCGCACGGCTGTTTTCGGGGCCGTCATCAGTTTTTTCCTGACAGTCAGCTTCATGAGGTATTCCGGCATGCCATGGATTGCTTCTTTTGCCTTTATCTTATTTTCTCTTGTAGTTTTTATCGGCATAGCCCGAATAGTCTGCCAGTCCGGGTTGCCTGCGGCCCGTGCCATGTGTATTCCCACCGTATACACGGCTTACCTGCTGCCCCCGGGCCTGGTCACGGACCAGGGATACCTGGCACTGGGGCTTCAGCACAGCTGGGCCGCCGATATACGCACTTCCGTGATGGCAACAACAGGCCATACCCTGAGAATCCAGGATGATGCAAGAATGCCTTCACGCCTTCTTTTTGCAGGCATCCTTACGGCTCTTATTGTTTCATATGTGAGCTCGGCATGGGTTCACATACACGCGGGTTACCGCCTCGGGGCACTGAATGCGTCCGTTGCGCCGACAGGCGGCAGCGGATGGTTTTTCGGAGGGGGCATGACCCGTTTTGTTGCAAACTTTGTTCTTCCCAAGATGGGAAATACCATCACTCCCGAGATAATAATTCCGCGTTATATATTTACAGGCATAGGGGTTTTTCTCATGGGGGCCCTTATGTTTCTCCATTCCAAGTTCATGTGGTGGCCGGTACATTACATAGGATTTCCCATAGCTGAATCCGCACCCCTGCAGTCCTTCTGGTTTGCCATTTTTCTCGCCTGGCTTATAAAGGGACTGATACTCAGGTTCGGCGGGCATAATGTTTACAAGAAAAGCGTTCCCTTTTTTCTCGGAATGATTCTTGCAAATGTGACCTGGCTGGTTGTCGAAAGTATAATAATGCTCATCAGGATGGGATAAAACATCTTACAGCATGAAAATGCAGTTCAACCTTGTACCATGGAAAGGATTGTGTATTATATGAGAGCATTTCCAATGGGTAAAAACTTCCTGTATTGCCTGTTTTGCTTGTGTATGATTTTCAGGCTGCAGGCAGAAGACCGCAAGGAAATGACTGGGGAATTTCTGCAAAGAACTCTGCAACAGGGAGATATTACCCGCAGCTATACCGTGCATCTTCCCCTCAACGCCATTCCGACAAATCCGGTGCCCGTTCTATTCATACTTCACGGGGGAGATGGCGGGAGTCCCCGCATGATGTCTGAGGGAACAGGATACAACAAAATTTCTGACAGGGAAAATTTCATAGCGGTATATCCATCCGGCGTTGACGGCCAATGGAATGATGGAAGAGGTAAAACCTTCCGCAGGAAAGATAATTCGGGAATAGACGATGTTGATTTTATAAAACTTGTGATAGAAAAACTTTCCATTGAGTTTCCTGTTGATGCAAAACGCGTCTACATAATGGGAGTTTCAAACGGCGGAATGATGGCTTACCGCCTCGCCATCGAGCTTGGAGACAGGATTGCCGCCATTGCTTCTGTCATTGCAAACCTTCCCGCCAACCTTGCTTCCATAAAGCCTGTGCGTCCCATTCCCGTTCTTGTCATGAACGGCACAAAAGACCCCCTGATACCCTGGGAAGGCGGGCCCATACGCATACTGGGCAGGAAATTTGGAGAGTTGCTGTCGACTCAAGAAACAGTGGATTTCTGGGTAAAAGCCAACGGTCTTGACGAAAAGGTCAAAAAAGAAATTTTGTCTGACAGTCATGAAAGAGACGGCTGCATGGTAGAGGTTGCTTCCTACGGAAAGGAAGGCAGTAATGTACCCGTGCTTCTTTATGCGATAAATGGAGGAGGCCACCAGCTGCCGGGCAGCAAAACATACCTTCGCTATATACTGCTGGGGAAAAAATGCATGGATATCAACGGCTCAGAGGAAATATGGAACTTTCTGAAACAGCATTCCCTCGGAGGATTCAATAATTGAATTACGGACACATAATGGAAAAATTCAGCTCGTTCTATACCATCTCCCTCAATTCAAGCATAGACTACTCGTTTTCCCTTGAGGAGATTGTCTATGACGATATAAACAGGATAAAAGAATCGCGCGTTGACGCCGGAGGCAAAGGCCTCAATGTTGCCCGGATGCTTACCGGGCTTGACTGCAGGTGTACCGCCCTTGCTTTCATCGGAGGCGAAAACGGCGAGAAGCTGAAATCCCTTCTCCGTGAAGAAAAAGTAAATTTCAGGCAAGTAAGGATAGAAGGAAATGTAAGAAACGTTTTCAATTTCTTCAGCGGGGAAAAAGTTTTAAGGTTCAACGAGCCGGGTCCCCGTATTTCTTCACGCGAGAAGGAAAGACTTTTCGGACTCGTGGACAGCATCCGTTTCAAAAAGGGAGATGTTCTTTCCATTTCAGGCAGTCTGCCTCCCGGCTTGAGCAAAAGCACGTACCGTGAGATAATAGAAAATGTCCGCATAAAGGGTGTGTATACCGTGTTTGACGCTGACGGTGAAGCCCTTTCGGAAGGAATCAGGGCTTTGCCGGATGTCGTAAAACCAAACCTGTGGGAACTTGAAAGGATTGCCGGACGCAGGATAGATTCTCAATCAGCCCTTGAAAAAGAACTGGAGAACCTTATGGATAAAGGCATTTCCACGGTTCTTCTTACGCTTGGGAAGAAAGGTGCCCTCCTTTTTTCAGGAAACTGCTGTTTTTACGCCTCAGTCCCTCAAGTAAAAGTAAAAAGCACCGTGGGATGCGGAGACGCTTTTCTCGCAGGATTCCTTTGCGCCATATCCCTGCGGAAAACCGAAGAAGAATGCCTGAAATGGGCTGCAGCTTCCGGGACGGCCAAGGCCTGCCTGGAAGGCACCTTGATGCCGGGCAAAAACGAAATTCAAAAAATGCTGAAAAGAATTAAAGTCAAAAGAGTTAAAAAAAGCGGACTTTCTTTCCTGTTCCGCGATTAACGGTATGAGGAAAATCATGGAAAAATGGAAATTTGTTTATGCAGGAGACATTCAGCCCGGGTCTCCGCGTTCTTACAGGTATCATCCTGCCCTCATGGAAAACTGGCAACAGGCAAAAAAGCAGATTCTCGGGATAAAGCCGGAATTCCTCCTTGTAGGCGGGGATATCACGCGGGACGGGAGTATACACGATTTTGAGTTTGAAGAAATGAAAAAAGAATTTGATTCTTTGCCTTTTCCCGTACATCCTGTTGCAGGGAATATGGATACCGGGAACAAACATACAAAGGTTCAGGGAAGACACCGCAAATCCGAAACGCAGTGCGATGATATAGACCTGAATGTTACATCGGAACAGCTTTCAGGGTTTTCCAAATTTTTCGGCCCTCTCTGGTGGAGTTTTGTCCACAGGGGAATAAGATTTTCAGGCGTAACCGATATGATTATCAACTCCGGACTGCCCGAAGAAAAAAAGTTCTGGGAATGGGCGGGAAAGCTGGCTTCACTACCTGTTTGTTCAAACCATGTATGGATAACACATTATCCTCCATTCGTGGAATCTCCCGACGAGCTAAATTGGGACATAAACGATAGTGAAAATTATACGAACTGGTATTTTACCATAGACAATCCCGGCAGAAAGCGGCTCCTTGATTTGTTCAGGGATACAGGCACAACCCTTGTGATAAGCGGCCACGTCCACTGCCACAAGATTTTAAACTCGGAAGGCATAAAATTTGAAATAGCTCCTGCTGTTGCTTTCGGACAGTGGGAGGACCGCTGGCCTGACGGAGATTCTTCGGTCGGATTCCTGCTTGGAGAAGTTGAAGGCGGAAAAGTTGAGACAAAATTTGTTCCTATTGAACACCCATGCGAAATTGACCCTGCCGCAGGTTACGGACCCGGCGGCCATCCTCTGCCCGAACTGAGGGATTATTCAAAAGCCCGTAAAAAATAAATCGGATTTTATCCGTCTGGCCTGTATATTCAGAGCATAACTGCTGCGTTAAAGCTCCGAATGGTATGTCTTGTCCGGGGATGTAAACCAGTGTGCTGTCTCCAACAGATCTTTACATTACAGGAAAATGTAATAATATACAAGGAGTTGGAAATGGAAAAAATGAAAACAGGAAAAAGCAGTATGGCATATGTCTGTTCAGCCCCATGCTACGGGGTTTCTGTCAAATACAACGTCATGATGCCCCTGCGGGACGGGGTCAGGCTTGCCATGGATATATACTTTCCTTCTCTCGACGGAAAAATAGTGGAAAGTCCTTTTCCCGTGGTCCTTTTAAGAACGCCCTACAACAAAACAGAGGCGTCCAACTACAGGTATTTTGCCGAGAGAGGATATATAGTTGTTACCCAGGATGTAAGAGGACGTTATGCGTCAGAAGGGGTCTTCTATCCTTTTGCCAACGAGGGGCCCGACGGATACGATACCGTTGAATGGATTGCCTCCCAGCCATGGTGCAGCGGGAAAGTGGGTACCAGCGGCGGTTCCTACTGCGCCGCAGTACAGAGCGCCCTTGCAAGTCTCAACCCCCCGCATCTGTCGGCAATGATTCCCACCTACGGCCCTTCCAGCTACTTTCACAGCTCAATGCGCCAGAACGGTGCGCTTGAGATGAGGTTTTTCGTTTACGCTTTTCTGATGGCATCCACAAGCCGCGAGGCCGCCGCAGATCCTCTTCTTAAGGCTGCCCTTGATGAAGCTTACAAAAATATATGGGAATGGGTAAAAGCTTATCCCGTACGCAAGGGAGAAACTCCCCTGAGTCTTATTCCTTCTTACGAACAGTGGGCCATAGATATTTCAACGAGGGTTGTTTACGATGAATACTGGAAACGCCCCGGGTACGGCCCGCTTCCTCATTACGATGTTCATGCCGACGTACCTGCGCTTTACATTGCCGGCTGGTACGATACTTATGCACGCGCTTCTTTTGAAAACTTCATTGAGCTTAACAAAAGGAAGAAAAAACCAGTGCATATACTTGCCGGCCCGTGGACCCATACCGGAGGTTTCAAAGCTGTTGCAGGGGACATGTCAAGCGCTCCCGAAGGCGGACTTACCGACATAATGGGGGTTGAGCTCCGCTGGTTTGACCACTGGCTCAAGGGATTGCCGACAGGAGTGGACAGAGAAAAAAGGGTAAAATATTTCGTTATGGGCGGAGGCAAGGGAATAGAAACCGGAAATAAAATCATATTTCACGGCGGAGAATGGAAAAGTACAGATGAATGGCCTCCAAAGGAAACCTGTCCGGTCTCATTCTATCTTCATCCGGCCGGTATTCTTTCATCAAAAAAGCCTGCTGAAGGGGATTTTACGGCCTCTTACAACTTCGACCCATCCGAGCCCGTTCCCACGATAGGAGGCAGTCTTTCCGCTATTCCCCTTCCGGCCGGGGGTTTTGACCAGAGAGGCAATGACAATTTCATTTTTATAAAAAATCCCTTGCCTCTTTCATCGCGCCATGACATTCTTTCTTTTATAACCGATCCGCTGAAAAAGGATTTGATTGTTGCCGGTCCTGTCAGAGTGAATATTTGGGTTGCCACCGACGGCCCTGATACCGATTTCACCGCAAAGCTTATAGATGTTTTCCCTCCTTCTCCCAACTACCCTCACGGTGCCGCTTTGAACCTTACAGACAGCATACTTCGCCTGAGATTTCGGAACGGATTTGAGAAGGAGGAGCTTGCCATTCCCGGGAAGGTTTACGAAATAAGCTTTGAACTCTATCCAACGGCCAACAGGTTTGTAAAAGGGCATAGAATGAGGCTGGATATTTCCAGCAGCAATTTCCCGAGGTTCGACGTGAATCCGAATACCGGAGGACCTCTCGGCGTTGAAAGGAGGAAACGCACGGCCGTCAATACCGTGTATTACGGCGCGTCAAAACCGTCATGCGTTATCCTTCACGTCTCTAAGTAGTTCTTATGTAGCGGTGCCATTTATGGCACTTCTTTTTTCTTTGTCATCCTGAAACGCTTCTGTTCAGGATCTCGTCTTTTTCTGTAGCGGTGTTCCGGAGAGAAGACGCAGACTTCCTTTGTTGTTATTGCGAGGAGCGGGGTGTGCGACGCGGCAATCTCTTCATTGCAGTAAAGCAGTCAAGCCGTACTATTATGCAGCAGTGCGTCCTCCTTCGCTCATCAGAGCTTCGGCGGATAAAATTTATCGCACTTCGTTAATTTTTTTTGTATTAATATCCCTTCAGGGATAAACTATCAATTGCATTATCACATTAACTTTAACTCAAAAAAGGAGGAGAGAATTATGGGAAAAGCAAAATTTGCCTGCACGGTATGGCAGTGGGGTACAAGAGACAGGGAGCAGTTTGTTCAGGCCCTTAAAGATATAACCGAAGCAGGGTACAGTTATTTTGAGAGTGTTAAAGCCGCCATCAACGTTTTTGAAGGAGATGTTGCCGGTTTCAGAAAACTGTGCGATGAATACGGAGCTCAGCCCATAGGGTTCTATTTCCATCTTAACGGAGACTGGGACAACGACGTGGAAGATGTAAAGCGCAAGCTTCCCTTCCTGGCAGAATGCGGAGTAAAGAGAATGAACATCCAGGCCACGGGATTAAAGGGGCGGCCCGCAAACCAGGAAGAACTTGATTACGACCTCAAGGTTATCAACACTATTGCGGGGATTGTGAAAGAACACGCCATTGTTCCATGCCTCCATCCCCATTTCAACACATCGGTTATGCACGAAAACGAGATAGATTTCATACTGCAGAACACCGACCCCTCTCTCGTGGCTTTCGGACCGGATACCGCGCACCTTGTCGCGGGGAAATGCGACCCCGTGAAGATGATAAAGAGATACGCGGACAGGGTAAAGTTTATACATCTCAAGGACATAACGAGCGCGCGTATTGAAGCTGAAGGCACGCAGGCAGGAGTCGAGGTATATTCCGCCGCGGTTTTCAGGGAACTCGGCGAGGGAATAATAGATTTTCCTGCCATCTTCAAGATTCTGGATGATGCCGGGTACGATGAATTTCTCACGGTGGAACTTGACAGGAGCCGGTTTACCAACAAGGAAAGCGCCATTATCTCCATGAAGTATTTAAAGGAACACTTCCAGTCTATGAAGGTGCTGAACCCAGAAAACCTAGAGATAATAAATACTTATATACTTTTAAAGATTGGTCACCTAAAATAGTAGAAGTTAATAGAGTAGATGTTGACTATGAAGCAACCTATGATTGTTTTCCTGATCCTAGTAAAGAATTTGAATTCGAAGAATCAATTACTTATGGTGGCTTAATGATTACTGATTATAAGTTAAAAGATACCGGTGAGGAAGTAATTATTCCAGAATGGTATAACGGGCAAAAAATTACTGAAATTTTTGATTGTGCTTTTGAGGGCTCTTTAAAACTTAAAAAAGT
>DAOQVZ010000041.1:0-17604 GCA_035341815.1 bacterium | reverse complement strand
TGAGGGGCTTGTTTCGGTTTCGGCAGACTGCGCTGCACGGTCTCTTTCGAAAATCGAAAATCGAAAATCGAGATTGGACCGCAACGAGAATATATCTTCAATCAAATTTCTATTTTCTATTCTCATTGCTCTGCCCCGTGAAAAGGGGCCGGTTCTCCTTGGCGACACTATTCGAACTTCTTTTGCTGTTTTGATTTCTTAGGATATGTGGTACAATACCATAAAAAAGTTATGCATAGGGGAAGGCATTGCAGTCAATAGATTAAGGGAGAAAATGATGGACAAAGCACTCTTGGGCAAACCTGAAGAGTTTATAGTCAAAAATGGAAAACCCGTTGGGGTAATTTTATCCATGGAAACATACGAAGAAATACTTGAGCGGTTAGAAGATGTTGAAGACCTGAAAATGTTAAAAGCAATGAGACAAAATTTTCCAGAGTTCAGAAAATTTGAAGATTTCTTGCAGGAATTTAAAGGTGTATGAAATACTGATAGAGAGACGGGCTGAAAAAGATTTAAAAAAGCTGCCTGCCGATTTATTTCAACAATTCATTCCCTGCATAACAAACCTGAAAAAGAATCCCAGACCATTAAATTCAAGAAAAATGGTTGGCTCAAAGAGTGACTATAGACTCAAAACGGGCGATTATAGAATACTTTACGAGATCAATGACAAAACCAGGGAAATAAGAATATTTCGCATCAGGCATAGAAGAGAAGCATACCGTTAACTCCATTCTACCCATAAAAGTGCCAGGGTCCCCTGGGTGACACTATTCGAACCTTTTTTGCTGCTGCTGATGTTTTTTCCCCATTTATTCTATGGTACAATATTCATCAAGCATTTAAATGCATTTATTTGAGGAATGTAGAACGGAGAACGGATATGAAATATAGATTTTCTGTGATAATAGAAAAAGACAAGGATGGTTATTCTGCTTTTTGTCCTGAACTGCAGGGTTGTTATACTCAAGGCGTAACTTACGAGGAAATCCTTGAGAATATCAAGGATGTTATGAGACTTCATATTGAAGACAGGCGGGAAAACAAGGAAACTATAACATGCCCTGAAATGATTAACCTTACCTCCGTGGAAATAACCGTATGAGCGATAAACTCCCAAGAATTACTGCTTGAGATATAATAAGGGTCTTGAAAAAGCAGAACTTTTTCTTGTCACGTCAATCCGGGAGTCATAAAATTTATAAAAACGCACAGGGCAAAAGAGTCACTGTTCCTTATCATGCAGGTAAAATCCTACATCCCAAAATTCTCCGGTATATATTAAAAGATACCGATATTGATATTGAACAACTGAAGATTTTACTCAAAAAATAAGCAGCTTTCTTTTCAACCCCCAGAAAACAGCCGTTTTTCTTGATTGTTTTTTCTTGACAGGATGGTACATATTCGGATATTGGGATAGAATCCGGAAAAAATTTCTTGAAGAAACACATTTCAGTGGGAAAATCCCATAAACAAAATTTCTCAAAATATTGTAATTTCTTAGCGTCAGAAAATCCTTATTACTTATCCCATCTGCGGTGTGCTGCAAAAACTTTCCAAAATGGTCCGCATAAGATTCAGAGGAAAAGTGTTTTATCCTGAGCTGATTTGGGGATTATGCTGGCAAACTGCGCCCCAAGGGCTCTTTGAAAATCGAGAATCGAGATTTGACCGCAATGGTAATAAGCCTTCACCAATTTCCAATTTTCGATTCTCCATTGCTCTGCCCCGTAAAAAGGGGCCGGGTGGGTGAGGGGAATCGAACCCCCGGCACCTAGAGCCACAGTCTAGCGCTCTGCCGCTGAGCTACACCCACCATGTATTGAGAATGGGAAATCAAAATTAGCTAAAAAAAATATCAATAAGCTGTTATATTTTACCCTATATTGCTGAAAATATAAATATTTTTCCTAAACCGCGGTTTTCAGGCATCGGGAAGAATTTCTTTGAAGAAATTGTAGGAGTTTTTCCATGCGAAGTTTTCAAGCTCATCGTCCTTCAGGATTTCGCCCGCCCATTTGAGAAGAAGAGGGTATTTCAGGGCGTTTGTCACAAGCCCCCTGTTTATGCCGTCAAGGTCTCCCCCGAAAGCGAGGACTTTTGAACCTCCCACCTTCTTGATATGTTTAAGGTGAGCGAGGAAATTTTCCTTGCCTGGTTCTTTTTCCCTGCATATGAAGCCGCTGGCAAAATTGAAGCCAATTATACCGTTCCTGTCAGCTATGGCTTTTATCTGCTTGTCATTCAAATTCCTGGGATGGTTGCATATTTTAAAAGAATTCGAGTGGGATGCCATCATGCCCGATTTAAGTATCTCTGCCGTATCCCTGAATCCCGCTTCGTTCAGGTGTGATACGTCCACCGCCATGCCTTTTTCGTGCATGCTTGCCACGAGGTTCTTGCCTATGTTGGTCAGCCCGTAATTGCCTCCTACTCCAATACCGTCGGCAAGCTCGTTCCTGTGATTCCATGTAAGTGTGATAAGCCTCACGCCCGCACGGAAAAACATCTCGAGAAGCGTTTCCCTTCCCATGAGAGGGTTTGCCCCCTCTATCGCAAGGATTATTCCAAGCTTTTCCCCGACTTCATCCAGGTCTTTTTTTGTTTTCACGGTCAATATCCTGTCGGTTTTCCTGAGGGCGCTGTAGTAACTTCCGAGAACCTCAAAAGTGAAAGAGGCGGCCGTGTCTCCAAGAAGGTTGGGGGGCGGGCATACGGCCATTACCTGGTATTTGCCGTTTGCATTGAGGAACCTTTCAACGTCCCAGTGTCCGTCTTCAGATTGCACAAGCCAGTTCCTGTTATTTTTTCTCACGCATACAATAGTGTCGCAGTGGTTGTCAAAAACAATCATTTTCTTCTTCATCCTTCTTCCTCCCGTGTTTTGTGGTTATCGAGTTTTTGCGTGCGCCTGGCCCGACTCGAACGGGCAACCTTTGGGTTCGAAGCCCACTACTCTGTCCAATTGAGCTACAGGCGCAATAGGTATATTATAAATAAATACAGTTCAATAGCAAGAAACTCACGCTTTTCTATCCCGTTTCCCTTATGGAAAAAGAAACGAGAAAGGAAATCAGTGCAAACATTATGCATCCCAGGAATATCATTCTGTATGCTTCATCAGGGTAAATGATGATACCCGTTATTTCTAAAGCGGCATGCCTGAACCTGTCGAGAATAAATCCCGACGCATATGCAAAGAAAGCGATTCCCATGTAGCAAATCGTGTTGAGAAACCCCACGGAAGTGGCTGTCACGTCTACCGAATTAAGTTCTTTCATAGATGTAACATAAACAGGAGAAACGGCTGCCGAGACGGCTAAAAGAATGTAAGAAATAAGGAATATTGTGGGCGGTCCTTTAAGCCAGAGATTTAAAAAAATCGTCAGTGCGGCAATCAATGTAATGAGAGTGGCAGTCATAATTACGGGTTTGCGTCTTCCAATGAGCCTGGAAGTATATCCCGAAAGAAAGCCGAAAACCGTATTGGCGATTATCATTAAAAAAGTAAAAATAGATGCTTTGGCGGAGCTTAAATTACATGAATCCTGCAGGAATTTTTTGCCGAGAGACGACTGGAAAAGAAAATAAATACCGAAGTTTATGGGACCTGAAATCAAAAGGGGCAGGGCGTGTATATTGCGCAAAACTCTAATAAGCGGCGGAATCGAAAAGGTTTTTTTCTGCGCGTAATGTTTTTTTGCCGCTTTCAACAGGGGCCAGCCTGTTACTGTGAATGTCATGCATAAAAGGCCTGCTACAAGAAAGGAGTTTCTCCACCCTATGGCGTAAACGGCTCTTTCCAAAGGGTATGTTGCCACAATGCCTCCTGAATATCCGAGCACTATCGTTACACCTAAATAAAAGGGGAAATCTTCCGGTTTGTAAATAGTGCTTAATATCTTAATAAGGCTGATGAATATGAAGCTTGCCCCGAACCCCACAAAAGCCCTCGTTATGAAAAGCATGGCCGGCGTATAGGAAAACGAGAAGATTATGGAACTTACACTTAACAATATCCCGCCTATAAAGAAAGTTCTGAAGCCTCCGTACCGGTCTGACATAATGCCTGCCAAAATTTGTAACAGGCCGTAAGCAAAAAGGGTGAAAGCTCCCAGGCCGGTTACAGCTTTTGCTGACAGGGAGAACCCTGACTGCAATTCGTTGAATATCGTTCCGGGGACTGCAACTCTCTGGAAGTATGAAAAAAAATATATGCTGTTTGCCGCAAGCAATATGAGAAACTTTTTGTCTTTTTCCATAATGGCTGTCCCGTCGAAACTTTTTTAGGGGTTGATTTTACAGAAATTAAAAAGATGAATTTATTCTTCGACCCTTATTAACATGGTGGGAGATTCAATAATCGATAGTCTGTCTATTTCCTTGATAGCTTTCTGCACTGCGCGTTCCGAGGCCCTGTGCGTCAATATGACAACAGGTACGGCATTGTTCCGGTTTTCTTCTTTCTGGATAACCGAGGCAATGCTTATGCCGTTTTTCCCGAGAACGTCAGTAATCATGGCAAGTATTCCCGGCCTGTCTGGCACTGTGAACCTGAAATAATACCTTGTGCATATGCTTTCCATGGGCATGACGGCGAGCTTTTCGTTTTCATAGACAGGGTTCATTAAAAGCTGAGGCCCGTTGATAAGTTTCTTACCTATATCCACGACGTCCGCAAGTACAGCGCTTGCCGCGGCGTTTCCTCCCGCTCCTTCACCGTACATGAGCGACTTGCCCATCATGTCTCCTTCAAGGTAAACCGCGTTGTAAACATCTTCCACTCTTGAGAGAAGATGTTCTGAAGGAAGGAATGTGGGATGGACTCTGAGCTCAATTCCATCCCTGTTTTTCTTAGCAATTGCAAGAAGCTTTATCCTGTATCCGAATTCGTCCGCAAACTGTATGTCGATGGCATCTATCTTCTTTATGCCCTCTGTAAAAATGTTCTTCCATGAAACGGACTTGTTAAAGGAGAGCGAAGAAAGAATGGATAGCTTGTGCGCAGTGTCAAATCCTTCTATGTCGAGAGCGGGGTTGGATTCGGCATACCCGAGTTTCTGGGCTTTCTCGAGAGCCTGCGAAAAATTGCCCCCAAAAAGAGACATCTGCGTGAGTATGTAGTTTGTAGTTCCGTTGAGAATTGCCATGAACCGGGTGATGTTGTTTCCAATGAAGCTTTCCCTGAGAGATTTGACCACGGGGATTGCGCTTGCCACGCTTGCCTCGAAACCGAGATATGCCCTGTTTTTTTCCGCAAGTCCAAGGAGTTCACTGCTTTTTTCCGAGAGCAGGGCCTTGTTGGCGGTTACAACCGATTTCCCACAGGATAGCGCTTTCCTGATATATGTGTTTGCGGGTTCGATTCCTCCCATCAGTTCCACTACTATGTCAATATCCCTGCTTGACAGGATATCTTCAACTTTCCCGGTGTATATCAAGGGATGGATTTTCTCCTTTCCGGTATTCCTGTCCGCAATCTTTGCCAACTGGAAATCTATGCCCGTTTTCTTTTTAAATAAAAGTCTTTTGCTGTTGAAATGTTTAACAAACCGGGTTCCAACTGTTCCACAGCCTATGAGGCCTATTTTAACATTCTTTTTTTCCATGGCTCTACCGGTATATATTGAGGGGTATGGTCTCTCTGGGCAATTTCTTGGAGGCAAAGAAGAGCTCGTTCTGGAGTTCCATAATAAGGGGTTCTTCATGGGAAGCTTCAAGAGAATATTTTTTTCTGATGGAGATGCCTTTTTCAAGAAAGGCTTTGCTTGACATGTAGTTGTACCTGGGCATCACTCCTTTCTTGCTGTCATCCGCCTGCTTGCGGGCAATGGCAAGAGAAACAAGATATTCATTGTCACGGGTTTTTCTTATGATTGAATTGCGAAGGTCTCTCAGCTCGGGAAAGTCGGGTATTTTTAAAGTCTCTGCCCTTACGTATAAATACTGGAATATGTCGTCAGACATGGATTCAAGCTGGCTCAGTTTTGCGCGGTAATTATGAACGTCTATACCGTGAAGTATTTTTGTTATTTCATCCTTGGGAAAACCGTGTTCATCCGCCAGCAGCAATGCTTTTTTCGACAGTTCCCTTACTTTGGCAAAATTTCCTTGCCTGAAGTATTTTTTCATCATTTCAATGAGAGCGAGGAATTCCTGCCTTTTTTCTTCCAGCAACCTTCTCTGTCTCTCCTTTTCCTCCTGCTCGCGTCTTCTCTGCTCCTCAAGGGCAAGCTGCTTCTGTTTCTCGCGGGCGTACTTGATGTAAAAATTCAAGCCGGCACCGGCAATAAGCAGAAGCGCCAGGGCAATGACAAAAGTCAGCATTTTTTTCCTGCCGGACTTTTTCTTCTTAACCTTTGCGTTCTCAGGTTGTTTATTTTCAGCCATTGTAAGATAATTTTAGCACCGATTGCTTTTTTTTGCAACAGATTATTAACTTTTTTTTATTTCAAAACAAACTTATTTTCTCATGATTTCTGGTAAATTTCAAATTTTTCTGAATTTTTATCCGCTGTGGTATTATCTATATAAAAAGTTGAAAAGAAAAAGAGGTAACCACAGGAAGAAAATTGCCGTGAGAAAAATTTCATTTCTGAGTTCCAACAAGAAAGCCGGGCCGGTCACTTTCAAAGAGGCTTTCCTGAGAGGGCAGGCTCCTGATTACGGGCTCTATATGCCTTCGTTAATACCAAGGCTTCCCGAAGAAAAAATAGAGTCTTTCAAAAACACCGGGTATTGCCGGATTGCATTTGAAGTCACGTATCCTTTCCTGGCAGGGGAAATAGGGCCCGAGAAGCTTGAGCAGATTATACGTGAGTCATATGATTTTAATATTCCTGTCCAAAAGGCAAAGGAAAATTTACATATTATGTGGCTTACCAGGGGACCTACTGCATCCTTTAAGGATTTTGCGGCAAGGTTCATGTCCAGGCTGATGGCATATTTTGCCCAGCAGGAGAATAGGAAATTCACAATACTTGTTGCCACCTCGGGAGATACCGGAGGTGCGGTCGCAGACGCTTTTTACGGCCTTGAAAATGTCAATGCAGTAATTCTTTTCCCCGAAAAGGAAGTCACGGAAAGGCAGCGCAAACAGATGACCACCTTTGGAGGCAATATTGTTACGCTGTCAGTCAGGGGAAAGTTTGACGATTGCCAGGCAATTGTCAAAAAGGCGTTCAATGATTCTTCTCTGCGGTTTTTGAATCTTACGTCTGCCAACTCGATAAATTTCGGAAGGCTGCTGCCTCAGAGCGTCTATTATTTTTACGGGTATTCGCGGGTATCCGCAGAAAGAGTTGTTTTTTCCGTCCCCTGCGGGAATTTCGGAAACCTTATGGGTGGAACTATTGCCAGGCGCATGGGACTTCCCGTGGAAAAATTCATTGCGGGGGTAAACGAGAATGACGAGTTTCCTCGGTTCCTGGAAACGGGCAGGTACAGTCCGGTCGTTCCGTCCAGGCAATGCAGTTCCAATGCAATGAACGTGGGACATCCGAGCAACCTGGCCCGGCTTGTTGACCTTTACGGCGGATGGCTCGCCGACGAAAGGGACGGCAAAGGGAATGTTACAAGAAAGGGGGTATTGAAAATAATGCCGGATATGGATAAGCTGCGCAAAGATTTTGTTTCCTATTCGATAAGTGAAAAAGAAGTCGATGAAACTATTATAAGGTTCTGGGAGAAACATGGAATACTTCTGGAACCTCACGGGGCGGTGGCCGCTGCAGCAGCAGAAAAAGACGGGGACAGGCTGCCCGTAATATCATTGGAGACAGCCGACCCTGCCAAATTCCCCCAGAAGATAAAAAGTCTCTTGGGTTTTGAACCCCAACTCCCCGAAAGCCTGCGAGGCGTGGAAGGAAAAGAAGAGCATTGCCTGCCGGTTGCAAACGATTATGAAATTTTCAAAAAATGCATAACAGGGAAACTTTCACGAAATTAATATTGCGGAAGTTTCCCGGGAGAAATTGAAATGGGAATGAACAAAATAATGGTCAGGGTACCTGCAAGCATAGGAAATGTCGGAAGCGGTTTTGACTGCGCCGGGCTCAGCCTTAAATTTTACAACAGTTTCCTGGTGGAAAGAAGCAGCAAAGCCGGTTTTGAGCTCAATGACAGAATTTCGTCCGAGTCAGTGGAAAAAACCGGGGAGCTTTTCATGCATGCCTTTAACACATGTTTAAAACATCTTGGCAAAAGCCCCTTCAACGTTAAAGTGTGCGTTGATAACAAAATTCCTTTCAGGAGGGGTTTCGGAAGCAGCGCCACAGTGATTCTCGGGGGTATTATCAGCGCCGCAAAATGCTGTAATTGCAATGTTAATAAAGAAGATGTATTGAACATGGCGGTTTCAATAGAAAAACATATAGACAATCTTGCCGCTTCCCTTTACGGGGGATTTGTTTTTGGCTCTGTTATAAACGGCAGGCCGGTGACAGTCAGGATAGAGCCGGATAAAGATTTGCGGGTGGTGGCTTTTATTCCTGATTATGAACTTGCAACCGAAGATGCAAGGAACGTTCTACCCTGTAAAGTTCCCATGGATGATGCCGTTCATAATATATGCAGCTTCGGTTTTTTATGCATGGCTTTTGCCTTGAAGGATTTTCGGCTGCTGAATTACGGCACTGTGGACAGGCTTCACCAGCCTTACAGGAAAAAGTTGATGCCGCACCTTGGGGAGCTAACCGAAACATGGGACTTCAGTGGAATAATGGGAGCCTGCCTGAGCGGGGCGGGACCTTCGGTCGTTTTTTTCGCCGGGAAAAAATCTGCAGAAGAAGTTCGGCAAAAAGTTGCAGAAAAGATTAAGAAGGCAGGGCTCAAAGGGAAAGTCGGAATATTTAAATTGGGAGGCAGAACGTCGTGGAAAATTTTGACTTAAAAAGGTATAATAAGTATCACAGTGTATATTGATATTGGCAAATGTGTGACTTGATGCAGAACTATGTTACATGGAGAATAAATGTACATAATAATAGTTGGATGCGGAAGGATAGGTTCGTATCTTGCCAGGCTTTTGCAGGATGACAACAATGTCGTTGTAGTTGACAAGGAAGAAAAAAACCTTAAGAAACTGGGGGATAATTTCAACGGGATTACCATAGCAGGCGACGGTTTGGACCTTGAAATACTGCGTGAAGCAGGTATAGAAAAAGCCGATGCCCTTGCCGTTACAACAAGCAACGACAATACAAATATAGTTATTTCGCATATAGCAAAAAAGATTTTCAACCTGTCCAAGGTAGTTTCAAGGGTTTCCGACACGGGGAAAGACGAGATATACAGGAACCTGGGGGTAGATTCTGTCAACAGCACGGCAATTTTTGCCACGCTTATAAGAGAAAAAATCGTTGAAAGGAATTTCACTACTTATGTTTTTGAAAGCGACAAGGTAACAATCATAGAAATAAAAAACAACGGCAATTACATAGGCAAGAAAGTCGGAGATTTGAATATACCCGGAGAGTTTCACGTGATAACACTGGTAAGAGACAGTGAAGCCATTATTCCGGAAGAAAACACGAAAATCATGGGTGACGACCTCATCGTGGGTATTGTGCGCCTTTCAAGCCTTAAAAGAATAAAAAAGACATTTGGAATAAAATAATGAATATAATAATAGTAGGAGGAGGCAACGTAGGATACAACCTGGCAGAAAGGCTGTCTGGCAACAATTATGTCACTCTTATTGAAAAAGACATCGATACGGGAAAGAAGCTTGCAGGCAGTTCGAATATTCTTGTAATCCAGGGCGACGGTTGCGACCCCAATGTTCTTAAGCAATCAGGCGTGAATAAAGCTGATGTTGTTGCGGCTGCCACCGGCAGCGATGTGGACAACCTTGTGGTCTGCCAGATTGCCAAGGATGTATTCAAGGTTAAAAGGACCGTTGCAAAAGTTAACGACCCCAAGAATGAAAAAATATTTTACCAGCTTGGAGTGGATGTTGCCATAGGCAGCACAAGCATCATTGCCAAGGTTATAGAAGACGAGGTAAGCTGGGACGATATCATAACGCTTTTCACTTTTAAAAAAGGCAACCTTTCCATAGTCAGGGTTGACCTTCCTGAAAAATCCCCTGCCATAAACATATCGATGAACGATATAGATATGCCTCCAGATTCCGTAATCGTTGCGGTAATAAGAAACGGTGATATAATTATACCGAAGGGCGATTTTATCCTGCTTGAGAAAGACGAAGTGATAGCTATCACCAAAGTCGAAAACGAATCAAGCCTTTTCAGGGCTTTCATCGGGGAAGTTGAGGAAGAAAAATGATAGAAAAAATATGGAAATACATCAAAATATTGTATAAAGGCATTATTGGAATTGCTATTGAGCTTATCTATCCTTTGATTACATTCCTGGCTGCGGCGGCTCTTTCTTTTGCCATATATATCACACTTCTGATAAAAAAATGATACCACAATTTTCCCGAGAAGACCTGCATTCAATATTTTATTATCTTGGAAAACTGATAACCGGGCTTGGAATCATTATGCTGGTTCCTCTCCTGGTGGGTATTATTAACAGGGAGTGGGCTCCCTCGGTCAATTTTATCATATGTGCACTTGTCTGCATTTCCATAGGCAATCTTTTTTATCTTAAATACCCCAAAGAGACTGACTTGAACTGGCGCCAGGGAATGAGCCTGGTTGCCATATGCTGGCTTGTTGCCATGTTCCTGGGGGCTCTTCCTCTCTTTCTTTCAGGCCATTTCAATTCATATCTCGATTCCTGTTTTGAAGCCATGAGCGCTTTTGCCACAACGGGACTTGTTCTTCCAAATAACCTTGACCACATGGCTTATTCATACAATTTCTGGAGGCATTTCATGTGCTTCATAGGCGGACAGGGAATAATTCTCGTTGCAATGACACTGTTTGTAAAAGGGGGAAGCGCCTTGAAAGTTTACGTGGGGGAAGGCAGAGAAGAAAAAATAATGCCTAACATGGCGCAGACCGCAAAGTTCATATGGCTTGTGAGTTTCACTTATCTCATTATAGGGACTGTTATTTTTTTCTTTGTGAATTTTTTCCGAAACATGTCCTTCGGCAGGTCCCTGTTTCATGGCGTATGCCTTTTTATGGCGGGATGGGACACTGCAGGTTTCGGAGTTCAGACCCAGAATATATTGTATTACCATTCTCCTGTCATAGAGCTTGTTACAGGCATGATATTTTTGCTCGGCGCAATAAATTTTGGCGTTCATTATGCCGTGTGGACGGGCAAGCCAAAGGAATTATTGAAAAATTACGAGTTGAAGGTTTACATATTCAGCATACTGGCTCTTTTTGCAATAATATGTGTTGCCTTCATAAGGAATTTCCCTTTCTCTGACTACCTGTCTTTTTTCCGCATAGCGTTTTACCAGTTGATATCTGCCCATACGGGAGTTGGATACACGAATATGATGCCGCATCATTTTCTCAAGTGCTGGCCCGGACTTGCGCTTGCGGCTCTCATTCTTGCAATGGGTTTCGGCGGCAGTTCTTCGTCAACGTCGGGCGGCATAAAAATACTCAGGCTGGGCATATTTGCCAAGGGAATAAAAAAAGAAATAAGGAAGCTGACTTCGCCCGAATCTGCCGTGATAGTAGAAAAATTCCACCATATCAAGGACATAAGTATAGAGGATAACCATATCAAGATGGCGGCCATGATAATAATTCTTTATGGAGTTCTCTATCTCTCTGGGGCAATGGTTGGCACTTTTTACGGGTACCCTTTTTTGCCTGCTCTCTTTGAATCGGTTTCTGCCGGGGCGAATGTTGGTCTTTCCACGGGAATAACTTCACCGGCCATGCCTAACGGATTGAAGATAATATACATTCTTGAGATGTGGCTGGGAAGACTTGAGTTCATATCGGTCTTCGTGCTTTTCAGGTTCGTACTGTCTCTGAGAAGCCCGCAGTGAAGCAATTTTTGACATGCATGGATGCGCAATGAAAGAGTTTATAGAGATGTCAAATCGAGTTCGGAATGACGAAAGGCGAAACCCTGCCATGGTAAACGAGCTTGGCATGGAAGACAGGATAAATGAGAAAACAAATGAAGATGAAATGTAAATTTGCCCTTGTATTCTGGATGATTTTTGGAGCCGCGGTTTTTGCATCGCAGGAAATTTCATTAAAACAGCTTTTTGACCAATCCTCATCCTACAACGGACAGAAGGTTACGATTACAGGTGAAGTTATAGGAGATATGATGTCTGAAGGCAGCGGGTTCTGGATTAACATGAAGGATGGAGATTTCTTAATTGGCGTATTCATCAGGGATAGTGAAAGAGAAAAAATAAAATATCTTGGCCGTTACAGGGTCAAGGGAGATATTGTCAAAGTTAATGGAATTTATAACGAACATTGTGTCAGGCATTCAGGGGAGAACGACATACATGCAGAAAACATTGATATCGTGAAGCAAGGAGAGTTGCTTGAAGAGGAGATAGATGCAGGGAAAGCCGTAATCAGCTTCATACTTGGCATAATAACAATAATATTTCTCATTTATTCTCACCGCAACAAAAACCGGCAAGATACCTCCGGTGAGCCTTAGTAATCTCGACTTTAATAATTCTGCCAAGATTTTCAGGGCCGGACTGGATAAAAACAGGTTTATCGGTAATTGTTCTTCCTACAACGAATCCTTCTTTTTTTTCACTTATGTTTCTAATAAAAATGTCCATTTTCCTGCCTATGTACTTTATATTTTTTTTATAGGATATCTTGTCCTGGATATCAAGTATGATTTTGTGCCGCCTCACTTTTTCATGCAGGGGAACGCTGTCTTTTCCGGCGGCGGAAGCTGTGCCTGGCCTGTGGGAGTACTTGAATACGAATAAATCGTCGAATTCCACATCTTCGATTGCCCTGCAGGTTGCATCGAAATCCTTTTCTTCTTCCTGCGGGTATCCTGTAATTATGTCTGATGTCAGTGTAATATCAGGAAAAGCTTCCCTGGCTTTCCTTATAATTTCTTTGTATGCTTCAATCGTATACCTGCGGTTCATCAATTTTAATATCTTGTCAGAGCCGGACTGCATGGGCAGGTGGATATGCTTATAAAGTTTCGGCAGGTTTTTTACGAGTGAAATAAGCTTGTCGGGTATATCCTTGGGATGTGAAGTCGTGAAACCTATGCGCATAATTCCGCTGATATCGTGGACTTTTTCAATCAATTCCGCAAAAGTGGTTCCCGTATCTTTTCCGTATTCATTCACGTTCTGACCGAGAAGCGTTATTTCTGTTATTCCTTTTGACACGAAATATTCTATTTCCCGGCAAATTGTTTCGGGGTGTCTGCTTAAGAGTTTACCTCTTGTAAAAGGCACAACGCAGTAAGAACAGAAATTCTCGCATCCCTTGGTTACCGCAATTCCGGCAGAAACAGTATTCTTTGTCAGAGGCGGCAAGTCTATGAAAGGAAGTTTGCCTTCCCCCGTAAAGCACCCTTTCCTGCCTGACCTGAATATTTCAGGTACATCATTATAATTGTTGGGTCCGCAAACTATGTCTATGTGCCTGTGTTTTTCCAGGTTTTTTTCAGCGTAAAGGTTTGCCGTGCATCCGAAAAGGCAGAGTAGCTTGCCTTCCTTTTTTAGTGGTTTCTGGGTGCTTAAGAAGGCAAAAGCCCTGTCTTCGGCGTTTTTCCTCACGCTGCAGGTATTCGCTATTATATAGTCGGCGGCTTCGGGCGTTTCTGCTTTCCCATAACCATGTTTTATTAAGAGGGCTGCCAGTTTTGCCGAATCGTATTCGTTCATCTGGCATCCGTATGTCCTTATATAAAACTTTTTCATGCTTTCAGGGGTTTTGTCCATTATAATATTCAACGGTATGTTAATATGATTAAATGCATTTTTCAAAAGGATAAAAGCAAAGGGAAATTATAGAACGTGTGCCTATGGGGTTGAATATTCAAAAAACAGTGGCAATTAAAGATTTCATGTTTCCTATTTTTCCATTTCTTCTTCCACTTCTTCGGCGCCTTCTTTGTAGAATTTTTCTTCGTCAGGAGCAAGCTCTTTCAAAAGTCTGAGAAATTCTCCTGCATGGACCCTTTCTTCATCCGCGATGTCCTTGAGGACGTCTATTGCCAGCTTGTCATCTATAGACTCTGCAAGCTGCATGTAAAGCTGTATTGCTTCATATTCGGCCGAAATCATGAACCTGATGGCCCTTATCAATTCTTCCTTTGTAAGCTTGCGGTCTTTTTTCATGCCTGAGAACGGATTTCCAAATTCCGGCATTTTTCATCTCCTTTAGCCATGGCCCTGAGTTTTTTTCTGAGAGCAGGTTTTTTATTGTTCCGCTTTTTTAATAGTTGCCTCTATATCGTCAAAATAGACGCCTGTTCTGCTTGAAAGCGCCAGTGTTGCACCGGTTATTTTTGCATTGTTGTTGCCTTTTTCCGGTATCGTGAGAGTGCCTGTTTTCTTGGTCCATCCGGGTTCAGTTTCGAAATTAAAGGCGATGCTTCCTGCGAATGTTTGTTTCCCCTTGTCATTCATGCCGTACAGGTATAAATGGATTGCAGCTTTTTGCTTGTCGGGGTCTTTAGCATAAAAAACAACCTCAATCTTGTCTCCTCCCGATACTTCAGTAACTTTCCCTGTTGAAAGATGTCCCCTGATGAAAACGCAGTTTTTCCCGGCGTGGGAGATGCTGCTGTCCGTTATCATCCTGAATTCTCCTTTTTCAGTTTTCACTCCGGAGTTTGTTTTCCATCCCATGGGAAATATGAGCGGTTCGTCAAATTTCCATCCGGCATTGCTGAGAATCTTTTGAAACCCGTCTTTTTCAGCCATTACCTGTGTTTCCTCGAAACCTCCGTTTGTCAGCAATTCTTCTCCTGCCATGCATGCGCAGGTAAAAAACAAAAATATTCCTGCGATTCCGACAAGACATATCTTTTTCATAATATCCCCCTATTTTCCTGTCAATTCAAAAACTTTTTCCAGAAGTTTCTTTTCCATCGTTGGCGCATAGGGACCTGCGAATCCCTGGAAGAAAAAGAAAGAAGCCTCGTATCCTCCGTCTTTCAGTCCCTGGGCCGAAGGAATATATCCTATTCTCCCGTTGCTGTTTGACACAGGAACTGCATAAGGAAGCCGTTTTTTTATTTTGAGGCCTATTTCAGACATGGTGTCTCCGGGAAAAGCAATGAGAGCCACCGGTCCTATCTTGATAACCTGAAGGTCCGCCTCAACGGCAGAAGGCGCCTTTTCTCCTTTTCTTAATTTTTCTTTCCACAATTCCATCCATTTGATTTCAGGCTCAAGTGGAGTACGGTTTCCCCGCAATTTTTGCACAAGGACGGGCAGGTTTTCTTCTATCTGCCGTTCGTCCGTCGGCATGAATTTCCTGTCCAGCGGAAAATGGAAAGTCTCCAGGCAGGCTGAAACCTTTTCAATTTCGAGTCCCTCGGCTCCTGTTTCTCTTCTTGCCGTTTCTATTGCTTCTATGGCCCCGGCGGCAAGCAGTCTTCCCATGCGCCTCACGTCTTCAAAGTCTCCCGCCCGGAACTGCGTTTTTTCTTCGTTGAGGAGAGCAGGGCGCACGTCTCCGCTGCAGCCGTTGGTGAAAAGGGCAGTAGTCCCAGGATAAAATTTTTCAAGTTCGTACTGGGCGGCTCCCGGGTATTCTGCCGTTATATCGTATATCGTATTGGAAACTGTGGTGGGGTGGCATCCATAGTTGAAAAGGATGGCAACCGGATTGCCTGGAGACTTTTCAAAAGAGAGCGCCGTCACTTCGCGGTCCACCGGGCCGCATGGGTCAGGACCTCCTATACTTCCATCCGGGTTTTTCCTTCTCCTGTTTATGGAACCTATATTAACTTCGTTTTTTCCGTAAATCAACCTTACTTTTTCCTCTTTTTTCAATGCTTCGGAAACGGCTCCCGCTGCCTGTTTTACCAGCAGGGAGAGGTAGTCCGGTATGAAATTTTCGTTGAGTTTTCCGTCGGGTGGAGGAAGAACGAAAGGGCCGCTGTGCGTGTGAGAAGAGCATAAAAGGACCTGGTGCGGCATGATGCCTGTTTTTTTCTCTATCTCGGCTCTTGCTTTTGATACAAAATCCATCGAAAGTCCCAGGAGGTCTGACGTTATTATTACTGCACGGTCATCCCCTTTTCTAACGGTAAGAACTTTCATGTACAGCGGGTCATGGACTTTCTCGCTCGGTTTATTTCTCGTAGAATGGCCCTGAAGCCTGTACCCGAGAGGCGGCGTTATATTTATCTTTGAGACTCCTGCCATAATTTCTTCTTGCATCGTGGCGTCCTTTTTGTGTTATTGTGATTTTTTATGGGTCATTTCGATATCGTCGTAATAAACTCCCGTTTTGCTTGTAATTGCCAGCAGCAACTCGTAAAGTTTTCTGCCGCCTGAATTTTCAGGCACGGTAAATTTCCATTCCTTCTTCGACCATTCTGCCTCTGTTTCCGTTTTGAAGCTGAAACCCCCTGTGTTCATCCGCTTGCCTTCATCGGTCTTTCCGTAGGAGTAATAATAAATAATGGCTTCTTTCTTTTCAGGGTCCTTCACGTAAAAGCTCAGGTCGATTTCATCTCCGGGTGTCACGGCGATGACCTTTCTTATCATCAAATGTCCTTTAATGAAAACGCAGTTATTTCCGCTGTGGGACTGGGCGCTGTCCTTTACCAGCCTGTACTCGCCGTCTTTTGTATTTGTGTTTACCTGCCATCCTGCGGGATAGACGAGAGGTTCCTCAAACTTCCAGTTGTTTGCCTTCAGGCTCTTGAGAAATATGGAATTTTCGCTGGGAGATAAAGGACCTGATTCCTCAAACCCCCCGTTGACTACCTGGGCTTTTACAGAGCCTGCCGCCAGCATAAGCAAAACAAAAAGCAGAAACATAAACTGCAATGCCTTTTCTTTCATGTTTATTCCTTTACCCTTCACTTGTGCAAGGGTTGTTTTATTTGCCGCCTGCTTTTTATACTTACTTATTCCGTTAATATTTTCGCTTCACATGCCATTATAATATTTCCGAAGCTTTTTGTCAAAAATTATACCCGAATGCACTCTGAGATTCCCATATATTGCGTACCCGCGCGTCAACTCTTTTTCTGCCTTTATTCTGCATCTCGAACAATAGGCCCTGAGCCCTTCCAGGATAAACAAAGACATCTCAGTGTTACAAAAAGATTAAGCTTGTCATCCTGACACGCTTCACCCCGTCTGTCATCCTGAAAAGTTTTTGTTCAGGATCTCAAACGAGACCCTGAGTAAACACATCTCAGGGTGACAAAAAAGAGGGGACAAACAATAGACCCTGAGCCCTTCCAGGATAAACAGATACATCTCAGGGTGACAAAAAGATTAAGCTTGTCATCCTGACACGCTTCACCCTGTCTGTCATGCTGAAATGTTTCTGTTCAGCATCTCAAACTGAGACCCTGAGTAAACACATCTCAGGGTGACAAAAAATGGGGGTCAAACAATAGGCCCTGAGCCCTTCCAGGATAAACAAAGACATCTCAGGGTTACAAAATAACGATTTTTTCCTGGCACTATATAGAGTTACATAAGTAAAGTCGTAAAGCCGTGAGGCAAAAGAGATACAG
>DAOQVZ010000040.1:0-17942 GCA_035341815.1 bacterium | reverse complement strand
TCCTTTGCAAGTACCATGATATATCCTCCCAAACCCGCTCCCGAAATCTGGACGCCTGCAACTTTACCTATGCCGAGGGTTATATCTGCCATCCTGTCTATTTCCTGGATACTGCACCTGTATCCTCCGGATTGAAGGATAAGTTGATTCGCTTTTTTGTCTGCCATAGCTGCGAGTTTTTTCATTGCTTTATCCGAGTAATCAATGGTAAAAGGTGTGTATTCTTTTTCTTTTGTCCACATGACCACCCTGTCCCCGTCATGGGATATATTCATAAGTTTTCCGAATGCCCGTATGTCGTTTTTAAGAAGAAATTCGCTTCCAAACCGGCTTCTCATGCATTCCGCAAGGCCGTATACCAGGATTTCTCGTACGGGGAAAACATCCACTGAAGGCGAAATGGTTTCAATACTTTTCCTTACTTCTTCGGACTCTATTTTTTCAAGAATCTCTTTTCTCGACATTTTCAAAGGCAGGCTGTAAAGCATTTTTATGGTATCTTTTTCTGTAAGGTTGCCTTTCCCGTACACGATATCCCGGAGATGTACGACAAAATCCCTGATATATGGAAAATTCTGTTTTAGAAGTTCTTTGCCTATGTGGTAGCATGCCACCCGCTGGTTATATGTATCCCTGGCCCCCCTTGTTTTGTAAGCCTGGTACTGTGAGTTGCAAATTGCGAGTATGTAATCCTGAGGAAAAGGCACCGTCTTTATTATCTGAAGCGGGTTTAAACCTATATGCGTGATGCATCCTTTTTTTGAGTACTTTATTGCGGCATGGTCTCCGGTGCCTCCCCTGTTGCCAAGAAAACATTCTCCTTCGTCGCACAGTTCCACGAACCTGTAAGGAGAAAGAGAAATATCGTTCAGATATGTGCATCCTTCGGCTATCGCCATGAACAATGCCGATGATGAACTTATACCTCCCTCAAGGGGTAAATCTCCCGAAATCATGATGTTCATGCCTTTTACGGGTTTTTTGCCGCAGAAATGCTGAAACCTGCTCAAAACGGCTTTTACATATCTTCCCCAGTCTTTTTTCGCTGAAGAAAGCTGTTTAAGCACAAAAGAGCTGTTTATGAACTGGTTCCAGTCTTTTTCCGGGTCAACGCCGAGGCTTTCTATTGAGAACTGCCTTTCGGGGAACCTGTAAGGCTCCATGCTGTGGGCGAAAACCTGCCTGTCTTTTCTCTGCCCTATTATACAGTATATGTCTTTATCTATTGCGAGCATATTTACGTCGCCGCCCTGGTGGTCAATATGGCGGCCCATGATGTTTATGCGGCCCGGTGCCCTTGTTATTATCACGGGGTTATTGTCAAAATGCTCCAAGTAATCTTTCAGGGCGGATATCAAGAGTTTTCTTTTGCTTTCAATAAAAGGATAATTGTTTCCGTATATGCCGCGGAAATATTCAAGAGAAACAGGGGAAGCCGTTTCAAGATGTCTCAACCAGTCAAGAGGCCTTCTAAGGGAGGAAGGCTTCTCTTTCAATATTGCATTTTTTTCAAAAAGGTAATGTTCTATCTTTATAATCTCTTCGGGAGTGTTGAAAGCCATAATCTGGTTGGGATTATCTACCGGCAGTATGGTTATTTTTGCCTTTTTTCCGGCAATGATTCCTATGGTATCGGTAAGGTATTCCTCTTTCTGGGCATTATTGTCGCTGATTTTTGCCAGCGAAGATAGAAAGGCTTCACGCTTAAAAAGATAAACAGACAGGTTTGCATACCTGACTTTCCGCAGAGATGCCGGGGAAATGGATATACCGCTGCTCTTCAGTGAAAAATCCTCTTTTCGGAAGTTTGCATCCAGCAGTTTTCCTGTTATATTTCTGCCTTCTTTGACAGCCAGCCACAAAGGTTTTATTGCAAGTTCTGCTTTTCTCTCGTTTTTCAGGAAAGATAAAATCATTTTCCTTGCGTCTTCAGCAGGCAGTGCTTTTTTTGAAACCTTTTTTTTAAATTCTCGCAGGAGCTCCATTTTTTTTATGTCAAATACCTCCACTATCCCCGAAATGGAACCGCTTTTATCGTAGACAACCCTGCCTGCATCCGGGAAATCCCTGATATCTCCCACGGCAAAAGCAAGGTCGCTCTCTGTCTCTTTATATTTTTCTATCAGCTTGCGCAGTATGGTTTCATCGGCAACCTTGTCTCCGGCAATAACCATTATATCCCTGACCGAAGGTATTGTTGATATTATATATGCGGCTGCTTTTGCGGCATTTCCGGTACCCCTGGGCTCTTTCTGATAACAGAAGTAATGGGTTCCCTCAATGGAAGAGACGGTTTGCATCACCTGCTCCGCCAGGTGCCTTATCACTATGAAATGCTTGTTAATTCCGCACCTGTTGAAAATTTCCAGGTTCCTGTTTATTACCGGTTCTCCTCCGAGAGGGAAACATACCTTGTGTACAGAGGAACATCTCATCCGGGAACCGAGTCCTCCAGCCATTATAACGACTCCCATCTCTCTTTTCATTTGTTCCCCTTGCTGACGTTTGTCAAAACTTGCTCTTTGGAAATATTCTTCATGGTTTTAAACTTTGCACAAAATATATTAACACAATTTTCAATCAAGTGCTAAGGAAAATGTAAAAAGGGATACTGACATAAGGGATACAATCTGCCGGGGGATCCCCGCCGCAAAACTGTAAAGGTTCTTCTCATGCCCGGAAACCGGCATCCTATTTGCCGTTAACTGGCTTGTCGCCTTGACAAAAATTATCGAATTTCTTTTTAAGGGATTATTACAAAAGAGAAAATTGTGGTAACATTAAATATGAGCATTGAATTTTATCGTAAAATACTAAGTTGCTAACTTAAGAACTTACAACCGTGTTAAAAGGAAAAATCCGGAGGTAGAAAAATGACAAGCATACTGAAACTGACACTGGGTTTATCCTTGATGCTTGTTCTTAAAGCCAGAAGCGACGGGGGATGGAATATCAGTGGAAAAGGCAGCAGGATAAGCGCTTCCATTTCCTCGGATATTGTCTTATTTATAAATTCAGGAGAACAGGTCAGTAAGGTTAAGTGGGGCGGGAATCTTAAGCAGTTTGAAAACTTTTCCCTCAATTTCAGGCTGCGACACGGAAGCATGTACAGTCTTTTAAGCGTCAACGAGCTAATTGACATTATGGAATTGAATACATTGGAGAAGAATTCAAAGGTTGAAGGGGATACCTTTACAGCCGGTTACAGGTCTTCAGGAAGGGAAGTTGAGGTGTCAACTGAGTATTTAATGAATGAAAAGGAAGGTTCTCTCAAAATAAAATTAAGCGTCAGAAACACATCGGATAAAACCATGAGATGCCAGCTTCAGCTTGAACCTGCTGTAACGGCTGAAAAGGTTCCTGACGTTGCGCTCAGGATACCTGTCCCATGCAGGTTTGAAACACTGCGAGCCATGGACCCGAGCGGCCAGGTAATCAAGGACCAGGACAGCCATGGCAGGGTGGAACGCACATTCAGGCTTTCCAGCCCGTTTATTTTGCTCGTTTCCCCGCCTGACAGGCAGTCTGTGCTCATTGAAGGCAGCAATATACAGTTCGTCAAGTCATGGAGACAGTGGAAGAATACGGGCCGTTTCTCCATACACGGCCGCGTGTTCGTGCTTGAGCCGGGGCAGCAGCATTCCGAAACTTACAGTTTCAGGATGGTTGACGGGCTGGGTTTTGATACCCTTTCACCGGCAGAGAACCTGAAAGGTTACGGCGCAATGCTTGAGAACCTTTATATAACGGGCGGCGATAAGGTGAAAGCTCTTTTCTCTTCGCCTTCCGATACATCCGTCAGCGCAGGAATATTCTCGGGTGAAAAACAGGTTGTCGTTTGCCGCGGCACAGGAGATATGGATATAGATATCAGCGGTCTTCCGGACGGTGAGTACAGAGCTTTACTATCATTGAAGAATGAAAAGGGAGAGGAGTATAAAAGTGAAGAAAAGCTTACGTTATGGCGGCAGAAATATACTGATATAGAGAGGCAGGTGAAAGAGCTTTCCTCTTTTGTCTCTTCGTCAAATCCTTCCGGTTTTACCGATAGTGCTGCAGCTGAACACAGGCTCAACCTTCTCAAATGGAAACTTGAAGAGGTTGAAGCATACAAGGCTGTGCACGAGGTTCAACAGGTAGAAGGGCTTCTCAAGGATGCATGGAATATAAAGAAGGTTCTCGATCAAGATGTGCCGGCAATTTGTCCCCAACCGGCCGGGATTATTTACGAGAATAATTTTGCGCAGGATACGGATGATTTCATCTTTTACGGAACTGCCGAGCTTGCTTTTGATAAAGATAATGGCATGACTGTAAAGCCTTCAGGTACGACAAACCTCTGGAGTCGTTTTAAGCTCGAAGGTTCTTACATGGTTGAACTTGATTTTTTCGCCCCGTCAGGTTATAGGGGAGGCACCTTCGTGCAATTCAACGGTGACTCTTTCAACCCCGTGAGAGAAGACAGGCTGATGGCTTCGGCAAGCTGGGGCAGCATGGAGCATTACATTTTCAACACCCTGACCTACCATTTTTCTTTCTCGGCGTTTACTCCCGCAGTAAAAGCGCGTAACGAAGCCCGTTTCCGCAAAACAGGACCGGGATTTTACATATTGAGCAAGGCGCCTGATCCCGTTATGACCGATAAATGGCACAGGCTGTCTTTTGTGAAGAAGGGAAACCAGTTTTTATTTTTTGCCGACGGAAAACTCGTACTTGAATATTTTGATATAGGAGCACAAGGGCCTGTACTTGAATCTGGCAGGCTGGGTTTCAGGGTTTGGGGAGGAAGCTGCGCAAGTTTCCGCAATCTAAGGATATGCAGGATAGAATGAAGGAGATTTTATGGTTAATCCCGGTAGAGTTGCAAAACTGAACGGTGTGGAACCTTCCAGCGGTCCTGTCATATACTGGATGTCGAGAGACCAGAGGGTTAAAAATAACTGGGCGCTCTTATTTGCCCGGGATATTGCCATGGAGAGGAAACAGCCCCTGGTAGTTGTTTTTACTCTTGCGGATTCATTCCTCGGGGCAACCATGAGGCAGTACGTTTTCATGCTCAAGGGGCTTGAGTCGGTTGAAAAAGTACTGGAAAAGCTTTCTATTCCTCTCATTGTTTTGACAGGAAACCCTGCAGGAGAAATTTTGAAATTTACAGAGCTGAATAAAGCAGGTGCCCTGGTAACCGATTTTTCGCCGCTGAAAATACACAGGCACTGGAAAGAAAAGGTTGCAGACAGCGTAAAAACCTCTTTCCTGGAAGTTGATGCCCACAATATAGTTCCCTGCCGGGTTGTTTCGGAAAAACAGGAATTCGCTGCAAGGACCATGAGGCCCAAAATAGAAAAAATGCTTCCCGAATTTCTCACTTCCTTTCCCTCACTGAAAGCCCATCCCTACCCTTTTAAGGGCAAATTTCCCAAAAATCCATGGAAGGATTTACCCGGCACTTTAAGCATAGAGAAAAAAGCAGGCGGTTCCCCGCGGTTTCTTCCGGGCGAAAAAGAGGCGGAAAAAACTCTGCGCAGGTTCGTATCTGAAAAGCTTGACAGTTATGCAGAAGAAAGGAACAATCCCTGCAGGAATTTCCAGTCCGACCTTTCTCCGTACCTCCATTTCGGTCAGATTTCAGCCCAGTATGCGGCGGTAGAAATTGAAAGAACGGAAGCCTCTATAAAATCAAAAGAGGCATTCATTGAAGAGCTTATTGTAAGAAGGGAGCTTGCGGATAATTTTTGTTTTTATAACAGCGATTATGATTCTTTAAAGGGATTTCCTCTCTGGGCTAAAAAAACTCTTGACAAACACAGGAAAGATCCGAGGGAATACCTCTACAGTACAGCGGAATTTGAGAATGCGTTAACACATGATAAAATATGGAATGCGGCCCAGCAGGAACTTCTTCAGACGGGAAAAATGCACGGCTACATGAGGATGTACTGGGCAAAAAAAATTCTCGAGTGGACGGCTTCTCCCGAAGAAGCGATGGAGTTGGCCATATACCTTAACGACAGGTACTCGCTTGACGGTCGAGACCCCAACGGGTACGCGGGTATTGCCTGGTCTATAGGAGGAGTCCACGACAGGCCCTGGTTTGAAAGGCCTGTTTATGGAACGGTAAGGTACATGAGCGAAAACGGAATTAAGAACAAATTTAACATTGACGAATATATAAAGAAATTCTCTTGAAAGGGAGGACTCTTATGGCAAGACTGTTAAAAGTTACATGGATTTTGTTTATAATCGCAGGTTTCAGTTTGCATGCCGAAAGTGAGGGCTACCAGGAATGGCAGAAAAGAAGGGATGCACTCAAGCAGGATAAAAGCGTGGCAAGATACTATACGTTTGAAGGTGTTGCAGACAGTAAAAGTATTGTTAAAGATTTAAGCGGCAACGGCGGGGACCTTAAATTTGTCCCCTATACCGAGAGGGCGACGAAAAAGGTATTTGACGACCTGCAGGTGGTGGAAGGCAGATGGCCGGAAAAAAAGGCAGTCAGGCTTGACAGGGGGTTTTACCAGGGACCTACCTTCAACATAGAGAAAAGGAAGTTTACCGCGGAGGTATGGTTCCGCAGGCAAGGACCCGGCAGTATCCTTGCGGCGAGCAAGAACAGGGACGGCCATATAATGTCGGCTTCGGGATACCGTGAGGGCTGGCGCATTGCCACAGCCTATGACCCTGTTTCGGCCATAATTTATGCCCTCGGCGGGGAAGGCGGAAGCAGCAAGGTGGGGGCAAGCATAAGAGCCAATGCCGCCATGCCCGACAACATGTGGCAGCACATTGCCGCTACATGGGACGGCACTGAGATGAAACTGTATCTGAACGGAAAACAGATAGCAGCAAACAGGTTTGAAAAAGAATATACGCCCGTTGAACGTCAGAACTTTTTCAAGCTCGGTTTTGCAGAAATGGGACTGGGGTCCATTATAACGGATATTGACGAAGTGGTGATATACAACAGAGTACTGGCCGCAGAAGAGATAGAAAAACTTGGGAAGGGACCCGAAGGGGTTTCTGAAAAAGTTATTTTTGAAAAAGCAGACAGTTTTATAAAAAAGGGAGATTACAGAAGCGCGCGCTCCGAGTATGAAAAACTTAAACATCTTCCCAATTACGGTAAGGAACTTGCGTTGTTCAACATTGCAGAGAGCTACAGGATGGCAAAAGATTACGCTGGCGCACATAGAACGTACAACGAGATAATGAAGATTGATAAGCTTACAGCCTATTACCGCATATATGCCCTTTTCAGGCAGGCTGATGTTTACCTTGAACAGAAAGATTATAACAGTGCGAGGCGGCTCTACGGAGAGATTATAGAAACTGAAGGCGCCCTTAAGCACCACATCTTCAAGGCTAAGCTGGCTGTTGGAGATACCTGTAAAGCTGAAAAAAAATATTCCCGGGCAGGTGATATTTACAAGAAGTTGCTTATAGAAGAAGAATCTGCTTCTTTTCCCAATGACGGGTACAGGCTTGATGTACGCAACAGGCTCGAGGAGATTGAAGGGCTGGCGGATGGCGCGGAAGCAAAGAACACAAGGCAGAAAAGAGCAGAATGGGTTAATATGCCGAAATCTGCTTTATATGTTTCCCTCCATGGCAGCGATAGCAATGCAGGTACAAAGGAAAAGCCTTTTGCGACAATAGAAAGAGTCCGTGAAGAGATAAGGAAAATAAAGGCGAAAGGTATGCCTGCAGGCGGAATAGTTGTATATCTGAGGGGCGGAAACTATTTTCTGACAGATGGCATTGATTTCGGAAAGGATGATTCCGGAACGGAGAATTCACCCGTTGTATACCGGAGTTATCCCGGTGAACAGGTACGAATGATAGGCGGCAGACAGGTAACAAACTTCCAGCTTCTTGAAGACCCTGAGATATTGAAGCGTATGCCTGATGAGGCAAAAGGCAGGGTATGGGTTGCCGACCTTAAACAGGCAGGCATAACGGAGTACGGGCAGCTTCTTAACAGGGGATTCGGAATAGCCCGCAAGGGAGCCCTGGAACTTATCTGCGACGGGAAGATAATGCAGCTGGCACGCTGGCCCAATGAGGGATGGGTGAGAGTAGCCGGATTGTCAAAGGTTGACGGGGTATCGCGTGATGCGGAGTTCCAGGAAGGCAAGTTTGTTTACTCGGACAGCAGGCCCGAAAGATGGAAAGGCGAAAAAGATATGTGGATAAAGGGTTACCTGGGAGTAAACCAGCCTTATATTTTGCTGCATGCAAGGATAGAATCCATAGACACGGGGAAAAAAGTAATAGACCTGATGCCCAATATGCTTCCGGGAGCCAGGTGGATAGAAACACGTATAGCAAAAAACCATCCGTATTTTGCATATAACCTGCTCAGCGAGCTTGATATGCCGGGGGAATTTTACCTTGACAGGGATACGGGAAAACTTTATTTTTATCCTCCGGGAGACATTAAGAAGAGCGAGGTTATAGCTACTACTCTTGATAAACCTGTTTTCACTTTCAATGAAGCTTCTAACATGGTTCTTTACGGACTGCTTATTGAGGGAACATGGCAGCACGGAATTGTGATTAACGGAGGCTGGAATAATATCGTTGCGGGAAGTGTTATAAGGAATACCGGTCAATGGGCAGTTGAAATAAATAAGGGATTGGAGCACAAGGTTATCGGGTGCGATATGTACGGCATGGGAGAAGGAGGAGTGTCTCTTGATTTCAGTCCGGGTACCGGCTTGCTTCTTCCCGGAAGGGCAGAACTTATTCCTTCAAGGCACGTAGTGGAAAACAACCACATATACAGGTTCAACAGGTTTGACGGGGGATACAGGCAGGCAGTGCAGATTAACGGCATAGGCCAGATTGTGTCGCATAATGTCATACACGATACTCCGCACCAGCTGATATATTTCAACGCCAACGACCATATCATAGAATATAATGAGCTTCATGACGGGCCGCACGAAGGAAGAGAAATAGGTGCTATGTATATTTACGGCGAGCCGTGGTACCTTATGAGCAGGGGTACGGTCATAAGAAACAACTTCTTTCATCATATAAGCACGCATTCTTCGCCCAATCTTACACACGGGCTCAACGGCGTGCATATAGATGCCATGAATGCGGGGCTTGTTCTGACGAAAAATATCTTTTACAGGGTGCCCAACGGCATATCAAGCACCTATCCCGGCAATTACCTGACCAACAACATATTTATCGATGTCGAAAACAGGGGAATAGGACAGAGCGACAGGTCCAGTATCTTCTGTAAAGACAGGGATATAGATGCCGGACCCAACCTGGCAATGATGTCAAGGATGTCTTCCCAGCTTAAAAGAGTGGGTTATAAACAGCCGCCGTGGAATTACAGGTATCCGCCTCTGATAAATATGCTGGAAAGGCAGCCAGCAACATGGGGAAGTATACAGGGCAGTATCATAGAACGCAATATCAATACGGGTGGGCCTTTTATTTCCTTCGGCGGAGGCGTCAAGGCTACCACCCACTTTGAAAACAACTGGGACGGAGAAAATCCTCTCTTTGTAAACAGGGAAAAGATGGATTTCAGGCTCAGGCCGGGTTCTCCTGTTTACGGGCTTACCGGATGTGAACCTGTAAATTTTGATGACATAGGAGTTTACAAGGATGAACTGCGTGCAAGCTGGCCCATAAACAGGACAGAAAAAGATATAGGCAAATATTATAAAACAGACTGGAGTTCGGTGGGGGAAATGAAGGCTACCATGCAGGTTTTAAAAAGAATCAGTCCCGCTCTTACCTATACCGTTGTTCCGCGGAAAACGTCTATTATAATAGACGGGGAATTGAAAAAGGAAGAATGGCTGAACCTTGATAAGAGCAAGGCTATCGTGATAGACAGGTATTTCAAAGGAGAGGATAAAAAAGGGGCAAAAACTTATGCATGGCTTCAGTATGACAGGGATTACCTTTATGTTGCAGTTGTCAATGAACCTGACCCCTGGATGGAAGGCATGTCTCCGAGAATGAAAGAACATCTGCCTCTTTTTGAATTTTCAATTGAAAGCCAGATGGGCCCTCACAGCAGGGGCTGGTGGCTTGAAGATATGCCTACCGGTCCCATATATGTGGTCTGGGGACACTTTGGAGGCAAGGTTGAGGTGAAAAACAATTTCAGTATGCCTTTCAACCTGGTAAAAGAACTGGAAGATTCAATTGAATATAAAAACAGGGTTACAGACAGAGAAAATCTTGCCTGGGAAGCCGAGATGAAAATACCTTTTGGAAAGATAGGCATCAACGCTTCGGAGATTGACCAGCTTGCCTTCAACATGGGTACTTCCAAGAGAGGAGGCTGGTTTGCATGGGTTCCGACCGGAACTTCTGTATGGAGGATTGAAAACGCAGGTTTCATCAAATTTTCCAGATAAAAATGCGTGCTAACGGTTAAACAGGATACGGGGAGGCTGGTATGAAACTGAGGTATTTTTTACCTATTATCGCTGCAATATACAGTTTGTCAACGTTTTTGTTTGCGGATGGAACATCGGAAGGCAACAAACTGCTTGTTCTGAAAACAGGCGATACGGTTTATATCCGAAGTTATTTTTCAGAAGAAAACGATATTGTAACTCCCGTAGGCATTGGACAGTTCAATAAACAGGTCAACTTTTACGGGGCGTTTTTGATTAAGAGGACGGCTCCCATGGATGTTGCCTCTTTCAAGGAGGGTAATTATATCCACAGGTTTGGTGATGACGCTTGTCCCTGGAATATCAACGGTACTTACATAGGGGCAAATCACGGGGCTTCAGTTGGGTTGGAGCTTACATGTCCCGGCCATGGCAAGGATGAAAAGGAACTTGGAAGTGAGTGGAGAGATGACCTGGGCAGGAAATTTTACCTGATAAGGATAGTGAATAAAGATAAACTGCTTTTTTTGGGGGAAAACAATCCGGAAGGCAATATGTGGAAGTTTGGAGGTTCCCTTCAGGGAACAACGCTAAAGAGTGTTTCCGGCGATAATCAGATTCAGTTTGAATCCAAAAGGGGCGGAGCCCAGATATACCCAGCTTGCCGTATTAAGAAACAGGAATATCTTATTGACGGCAAGACTCCTTTGAAAGAGGGCGTAATTATTTCATGCGAGTGGCTTGATATAGTGGAAGAGTACGATATCATAAACATAGGTTCGGTGTTGGCCGACGTGATATCCCATCCCGGCCAGGAACGGGATTTTGCCGCCGGACATCTTGACGCGGTGTTGGCAAACCGCATAACCTACCGTTTCATGCCTAACTGCTCCAATGTCATTTATTACAATGCCAGGGCGCTTCAGGAGTTCAGGCTTGGCTACATGGGGTTCATACAGTCTCAACAGTTAGCCCAGGGTAATTACAAAACACATGAGTATTACATTCCGAAGACCCTGCCTTTTACCCAGGACAACATCAATTATGATTTTAGTTCCATACAGGATTACTCTTTCCGTCCGCCCTCCCCGCTTGCTTTCAATGCCAAAACGGCAAACATATCCTATCCGGAAAATATTCCAGAGAGATTCATACAGTTTCTCGGCAACAAGAAGGGGGACAGTATTGTCAGGGAAGTAGGGTATGCGCTCGGGTACTCTCTTATACACGGTATTACCGTTCCATCTGTAAGAGCTAAAAATACAAGCAACGCCATAACCCTTTACGTTACGAGGAAATCCTATCCCAACGCTGTCAATTCTCTGATGGGCCCGATTATTCCGGCAGGGAAAGATTTTTACTGCGTTGCATACAGGCAGTATTTTAATCCGCAAGCTGCAGGGAATGCGACCTGCCTTTACTGGAATAAACAGGAAAAAGATACTGTCGTTTACATCGATTACCACAAATCTGTTGACAAGGATGTGATAAAACTGCCTGCGGAACTTGCCGGCAAGAAACTTGAAGTGGTAGAAAAAACTCCATCTTTGACCATGCATACACAAGGAGCGGTTCCGAAGAAAGGAATAGAAGTTTCCGTGGCTGACGGTTACGGGTACATTATTTTGAAAATTTTTTGATAAAAGTAAAATTTCATTTGTCGGTTTCAGGGAAATTATATGAATTCTATACAAATGCTCATCAAATATTTATTTATCTCATCGGAAATATTTTGTTGCCTGTCTTTGACTGTTTTCTCACAGAATGTCCCTGTTAAAAAAGAACTGCGTGTCTTGAAAAAAAACGGTATGGTTTACATCCGAAGCCCTTTTTCAAAACAGGAAGACCTTGTAGTTCGAGTGGGTTCAGGAACCGGGAATAAACAGGTTGATTTCAAAGGTGTTTACCTGCTGGATACAAAAATGCCCTTTAATGAGGAATCTGTTAATTCTGGCAGGCTTATTCATACCGATGGAGCCTGTCCAGTATGCCGGATGAACGGTACTGTCGTCGGGGGCAATCACGGACCTTCCGTGGGATTGGAAATCAACTGTTCCGGACACGGGAGAACGATTGAAGATATTGGAAGTGAGTGGAAAGACTCAGAGGGCAACAAGTTTTATCTCTTGAGGATAACCAGTGAAGATAAACTTTTATTTTTAAGCGAAAATAAACCTGCCGGGAATATCTGGAACTTTAAAAGACATCTTGCTGGTACAACCCTTAAAAGCACTTCTGCCAATGCTGAACTTGCATTTAACGAAAAAAGGTGGGGAGTGCAGATATATCCCTCATGCCGCGTCAGAAAGCAGGAATACCTTGTTGACGGCAGGATTCCTTTGAAAGAAGGAGAAATTATATCATGCAAATGGCTGGATATTATTGAAGAATACGACATTATTAATCCAGGTTCGCTGTTAGCTGATATTATTGCCCATCCCGGGCAGGAACGGGATTTTACGGCAGAGCATCTCAAGGCCGTTCTAAACTATAACGTGGTTTATCATTTTACCCCCGATGGGTCCAATACAGTTTTTCACAGGGTAAAGGCCCTGCAGGAATTCAGGATGGACATGATACTGCTTTTCATGACCAGAAGACTTTACCCGGGAGATTATGATACGCTTGAATACTATGTGCCTAAAACACTGCCTTTTACCCAGGACAATATCAATTACGATTTCAGGGCCATACAGGATTATTCTTTTCGCCTGCCCTCCCCTCTCATTTTTAATGCCGGAATAAAAAATATTTCTGATCCGGAAAACCCTCCCGACAGGTTTATCCAGTTTCTCGGAAGAAAAAAAGGTGATGATATTGTCAGAGAAGTTGGTTTTGCATTGGGATACTCCTTACTGCATGGTATCAGTGTGCCTTCTGTGAGAATCCGCAATACAGGCAACTTTCTCTGGCTTTATACTACGAGTAAAACTTACCCGCTTACGGGTGACCAGAAAATGGGAATTATACCTGCCGGCACCGAACTTTCTTGTCTGGGTTACCGCCACTATTTTGACCCGCGGGCTGGAGGGAATGCGACCTGCCTTTACTGGAATAAACAGGAAAAAGATACTGTCGTTTACATCGATTACCACAAATCTGTTGACAAGGATGTGATAAAACTGCCTGCTGAGTTCACAGGTAAAAAACTCGAGGTGGTTGAGAAAACATCCTCGGTGACACTACATACTGCAGGAATAGTTCCTGCAAAAGGAGTAACCGTTACTGTGACCGGCGGTTACGGATATATCGTATTGAAGTTGTCCTGAAAAGAAGGTACAGTTGTTTAACTGAAATGAGGGAGAATATACTATGAAATATAGAGATTTGCTCAGGAAAGCGGTTTTTGTTATATTTTTTCAGGCCTGTTGTCTGTCTGCGGTTCTTTTTGCACAAGGCGAAACGGCACAAGGTAAAATGTCAGTTTTAAAAACAGGCTCAACGGTATATATACGAAGCCGTTTCTCGGGGAAAGAAGACCTTGTATTAAGGGTCAGCCTTGGTGCCAACAGGCAGATTAATTTTGCAGGTACATACCTTCTGGACAGCAGTCTTCCCATGACCGTCGAGGCCCTCCAGTCAGGAAAAGGCATACATGGCAACGGAGATGACGCTTGCCCCTGGCACCTTAACGGAACTTATATAGGTGGCAACCACGGGGCTGCTGTCGGTTGGGAAGTGACATCCGAAGGTCACGGCAGGACGGTTGAGGATATAGGAACTCAATGGGAAGATTCACATGGCAATAAGTTCTACCTGTTCAAGATAGCGGAGAAAAGCCTTTTTTTTGTGGGAGAAAATACGTCGAAAGATAATATCTGGAAAATCGGAAGGAGGCTTGAAGGTGATATCCTGAGCAACTCAAAAAATATTTTCATTAAATTTACAGATAAGAAGCTATACCAGGTGAAACCCGCCTGCCGAATAAAAAAGCAGGAGTACCTTGTGAACGGAAAGGTCCCTTTGAAAGACAACGAGGCTGTTTCATGCGAATGGCTGGACATAGTGGAGGAATACGATATTATCAACATGGGTTCTCTTCTTGCCGATGTTATTGCACATCCGGGGCAGAAAAGGGATTTTACGGCAGAGCATCTTGAAGGTGTTGTTAGAAATAATATAACATACAGGTTTTCCCCTAACGGTTCAAATGTCATCTATTACAGGGCCAGAGCCCTTCAGGAATTCAGGCTCGGTTACATGGGATTCATCCAATCTTCAAAGTTGAACCAGGGCAGTTACAAAACGCACGAATATTACATTCCCAAAACAATTCCTTTTATCAAAAACGGCGTAAATTATAATTTCCGGAATATCCATGACTATTCTTCCCGCCTGCCGGTACCTCTTGCTTTCAGTGAAAGAGATAAAAATATATCCGACCTGGAAAACCTGCCAGAAAGGTTCATACAGTTCCTGGGAAATATGGAAGGTGATAAGGCCGTCAGGGAAGTCGGTTATGCCCTTGGCTATTCCCTTATCCACGGGATAACCGTTCCATCTGTGAGAGCCAAAAATACAGGCAATTCAATAACACTCTACACTTCAAACAAATCGTATCCCAATGCTGTCAATTCAAAGATGGGTCCCATGATCCCCGAAGGTACGGAATTTTACTGCATAGCATACCGCCACTATTTTGACCCTCGTGAGGCCGGGAATGCAACCTGCCTTTACTGGCAGAAACATGAAAACGATACCGTTGTATACGCCGATTACCACAAGTCTGTGGATAAGGATATTTTAAGACTTCCTTCCGAGTTTACGGGTAAAAAGGTGGAAGTCGTGGAAAAGACGGAGTCTGCCGTCCTTCACACAAAGGGAACTGTTCCTGCGAAAGGACTGGAGGTTTCAATAAGGGACGGTTACGGATATATGGTGCTTAAACTTTATTAATACTGACATTTCCCGGGAGGATTTATGAAATTAGCGGCTTTGATAGACCTTTTTTTCACCGATAAATCGTGGGAAAAGCGCGTGGTTGAAATTGCAGGATGCGGGTATCGTTATATCGAAACATGGCAGGGAGGCGACGCAAAGGTTTTGCAGCAGATGAACTCTGCAGGAAAAGATTGCGGGGTCAGCTTGGTCAGCATAGTTATGAATCATGTCGGGGATAAAGATACAGCTCCCATAAACCGGGAAAACAAGTCCCGTTTCGCGGAGAGGATTGACCGGTTTTCCGACAATGCATTGTCGGCCGGCTGCACACAGGGTATTGTTACCACTGGCAATTCTATTTCCGGACATGATTACCAGAGTCAGCGCGCCGCTCTCGTGGAAGCCCTGAGGGCGGCCGGAGAACTGGCAAAAACAAAGGGATTTACGCTTAATCTTGAACCTCTCAATACCGAGGTTGACCATCCGGGGTACTTTCTTGACTGCCCGGTTGAAGGGGTTGCGATTGTCAAGGAAACGGGATTGGACAATGTCCGCATCCTTTACGATTTCTACCACATGGCTATCATGACGGGCAACCAGGCTTCTTTCATTGAACATAATATAAAATGGATAGGCCACTTTCATATAGCCGGAATACCGGGTCGCAACGAGCCAATTACAGGTGAGCTTTACTATCCTTTTATGCTTGCTGTATCGCTCAATGCAGGTTACGACAGGTATTTCGGGCTGGAATATAAGCCCCTTATAGCCTGTCCTGAAACGCTGATTAAAACACTTTCATATCTGAAGGGAAATGAATGACGTAAAAGGGAATATCATGGAAAAAATGACTTTTTTCAATATTAACGGTGGTGTAGGCCGCGGCGCTTACGAAGAGGCCCAGTTTCCCGATGCACTTTCTCTTGTTGAGCATCTTGATTATTTAGGCGTGGAAAGGTCTCTTGTCTGGCACATCGCCGCCCGCGATATAAATCCTGCGTTCGGCAACCGAAGGCTTCTTGAAGAGATTGATGAATTAAAACTTAATGAAAGGCTTCTGCCTGCTTTTGTTATTACACCTGCATGTTTTTTTGAATACGGGACTGTTGATTTTCTCAGGGAAAATTTGGCTGGAGGCAGGGTAAGGGCACTGCGGATTATTCCTGAAATCTCACGTTTCCAGATACGCCAGCTTGAACGTCTTTTGTCGAGCCTTTCAGAATTTGAACCGGTCTTGCTATGGGATTGCAGGCACGGACAAGACGAGCTTGCTGTCAGGGATTTTGAATACCTGGCTCAAAGGTTTCCGCGGATGTCTTTTGTCATAACACAGAAGATGTGGGGTGGGTTCGGAAGCATTCTTGACCTTCTGTGGCGCTGTCCCAATGCGTACATTGATACTTCGTGGCTGCACATGCGGGATACCATAGAAATGCTTGTCGAGAAATTCGGTTCAAAGCGGGTCCTTTTCGGATTGGGGTACAAATCGCATTACGGTGCGGCAATAGCGGCGCTTGTGCATTCTTCCGTTTCGCATGAAGAAAAAGAAGACATAGCGCATTCCAACATTGAAAATCTTCTTAAGATGCCTCCTGCGAAAAAAGAGTGTGTTCCTGTCTCATCTATACTGGAAAAGAAATCTTTATGGAATAGTTTTCGTTCGGGAGAGACCCTTAAAGGCATTGAGATTATTGATGCTCACTCTCATACTCCGCCGTTTACCAGGGGATGGATTTTCCGGCAGAACGATATAAAGCTCGGTATTGAAGAGACTATTGCAAGGATGGATAAGCTGGGGATTAGCCGGTTGGTAATTTCTCCAGAACCTGCTATTTTCGGACCGAATCTTTTATACAGCAGGGAATGTGAAGAGATACTTAAAGCTTACAAAGACAGGTTGTACGGCTATCTGCCTTACAATCCAAGATTCAGGGATGAAATAGTTCCGCACTTTGACGAATTTTTCAGAAGAGGCTTTTTTGCTGGATTTAAGCTTCTGCCCGGTTACCTGAAAATTCCCGTAACCGACGCATCATATATTCCGGTCTGGGAATATGCCCACAGGTACAGGAGGCCCATTCTATTACATACGTGGGATGACAGTTGCGGTTCGCCGGCCATGCTCACGGATATTGCCAGGCGTTATCCGGGGGCTTCATTCATACTGGGCCATTCGGGCGGCGGAACCAACGGACGTCTGGAAGCCGAGGAACTCGCCCTGCATTCAGATAACGTCTACCTTGAATTCTGCGGCAGTTTCACCACTCCCCGTCCGTTTGAAACATCCCTTCGCATCGTGGGGAAGGAAAAAATTCTTTACGGTTCTGATACCGTGGCGCATGATATGGCGTGGGAACTGGGACGGTACCTGTCAATGCCCCTGGCTGACGGGGAACTCCTGCCAGGCCTGGCGGCCAACATTAAAAAAATTCTTATGGGGACAGTTATCCCTGCAGTGTCAAAAAACGGATGAAAGATACCGGAGAGTCGGAGAGCAAATTGCAAAGGGCCAGTTTATTAAAAAAATCATTGTAAAACAGCAACTATTGATATGCGCATAATTAAAGTCGTTCTGGTAAGACCATAGTGAACCCCGTATGAAATGGGACAAAAGGATACAGTTTTCCGGGCTCGGCAACAGCCCTTCGGGCCTGGGCTTGTGCACAGGTAAGAACTACGGCGAAATCTGAC
>DAOQVZ010000039.1:0-18226 GCA_035341815.1 bacterium | reverse complement strand
CACCTCCGCCCTGTCCCTCGTACATCACGTCGTATATCTCGTTATACTCAATGATATTGTCATTCCCGCTGAAAGTCACTGCAAGATAAGGAGCGTCGTATACCAGGTTGTGGGAAGCCCTGTTGCCCGCCCCGTTGTACATTGATATTGCAAACTTGCCTCCGCCGAAACTGAACCTGTTAAACCGGCAGATGAGGTTGTTTTCAACGCAGTGTCCGCCGCGTATGATTTTCTCCTCGTGCCCTGCAGTGAGCTTGACGCCGCCTTCTCCCGTATCGTATATATCGCAGCCGACTACTCCGTGGTTCCAGCCGTCGTTTATCAATATTCCCAGTATGCCTGTATTGCGCATGGTGCAGCCGGCTATAAGGTTGTTTCTGCCTCCGCTCATTTCTATTGCATTCTGCCACGTGCCTTCAAGCGACAGCCCGTAAAGAACCATGTTTGATGCGTCCTTGATATTTATGATGGAGGAGTTAAGTGTGGATAAAATAATTTCACTGCCTTCAATTTTGTCAGGGGGATAGAAATAAAGTTTTCCCGCATCCCTGTCTATATAAAACTCTCCGGGAGCCGACAGCTCGGAAAATATATTGTAAAAATAATAAGGGGTGTCTTTCATTACTGGTGAAAAATGGATAAGATTGCTTTTATGAAATCTGTTATCCTTTTCAAGGTTTATTATGTGTTTATCCGTATCTATTGAGCTGACGTTATAATGCACTTTATCCCACTCCCGTAAAAAGTAGCCCGCTACCATTATGTTTTTTTCTTCCTGCCATCTTTCCGGCCTGTCCCCTGAATAAATGAACCTGCCCTTCTGGATGTAACCGGTTCCTCCCCGAATTTTTTCATCTCCTTCGGGGGTAACCAGGTCGGCTACTTTTTCCCACCCTTCCTTGGGCCAGCGGGCAAGCTGCATCGGCTTAGTGTTAAAAAATAGCTCCATTGCTCCGGGCTGCATATAAGGATAAGAATGTCCCCTGGGTAAAAGCTGTCCGTAATCTGTTATCTTTTGCGCTTTCAGGTCCGCAACCCATATCTTGCCTTTTGCCCCTTCGGGCAGTTTTCTTAATATGTCAGGGTCAGTCAGCGATTTGAAGTCTGTCACCTGCTTTCCGCCTATGATGCGTACTTTTTCCTTCGGGTAACTTCTGTAGACTATAGGAGAATTTTCAGTGCCTGAATCTTCTTTCTCAAAGGTAATGGTGTCCGTAATAAAATATTTGCCGCCCCTGATATATATCGCTATTCCTCCTTCCGGCATACCTTGCGCTTTTATCTTCCTGACCTCCTCCTGTGCCCTTTGTACCGTCGCAAACGGTTTCTCTTTTGTACCAGGATTTGTGTCTTTACCCTCCAGGGATACATATATTGAGTATTTCGGGCTGTTGACCCATTCCACGCGTTTCTGCCGTATGCTCTTTTCCACTGCACCGTCAGCCAAACCTTCTATCGATTCCAGCCTGTCCCTCAAATCCAGCCTGTAATCTTCGTGAGGATAGGACGACGTTTCCTGTTCCCTAAGCAGATTTTCGTATATCTTTCGCGCCTGGCTGTGTTTTCTATCCAGCCTGTAGCTGTCGCCTGTAAAAAGCGCGGCGCGGAAAATATTGTGTTCGGTTGCGCCTTGAGTCTTTTTCACATGTTCGTAAAGCTGTCTTGCCCTGATATAGTCCTTTTGTTCGAGGCAGGTTTCTGCCTGCCTGAATAAGCCGTATATGCGATAGCATGGTGTAAGTCCGGGCAATGCAAAAATCTTTTCGTAAGTTTTGTGGGCATTGGCATAATCCTTCTCCATGGAATAGAGTCTGGCTATATTAAAAAGTGCTATTTCTTTAAGGTAATCCATGCCCGACTGTTTTTTTATGGCTTCATACTCTTTGCGAGCTTCCCTGTACCTTCTCTCTTTTTCAAATGCATCCGCTTTTTTAAAGACTGTTTTTGCTTTTTCGGCTGTTGTTGCTATTTTTTCTGTCCTGTCTGTTTCTTCCATCTGGGAAAGAATAAGTTTTCTTTCATCCTCCGTCTGTGCAAGTTTCAGCGCATTTTTAAACGCTTCGCGTGCGCCCGGGTAATCTTCCAGCGCAAATTTCGCCCTGCCTGCGGCCTCGTAAACGGCATATTCTGGATTTTTGAATTCGCCTTTTTTTATATGTGATATGGAAGGATAGTCAAAGTAGGCGCCGGTTTCGCTGGCTAAGACAACTATCACTGCATTGATGGGAGTTTTCATTTCCGATGTCTCAGGTATAGTTATTTTTCCTGAGACAAAAGTCCAATCAGTTCCGGCTTTATGGCTGAATCCTTTTACTCCCCCCCTGGAATTCAGGACTCCGCTTCCTGAACGGGTATAAACGTATAAACTGCAGGAAACATACTTTTCATCGGGGTCTTTGGCATAAAAACTTATCTCAAGCTCGTCCCCGGCAGACACGGGGAACTGCTTGCTCATGAGATGTCCCCTGACAAAGGCAAATGTGTCGCCTTCCCACGCGTTTTTCTTGTCTGTGATAGCTTTGAACTCAATGTTTTTAATTGACCTGACTGCGTTATTAAGAGACCATTCTTTCGGAAAGCCGGATGGGTTTCCATCAAAAGCCTGGATGGTTGAGGCAAGTATAAGAATGAATCCAAAAACTTCAGAGAGCTTGTTAAGTTTCACTTTTAAGTTTCCACGTATTATATTTTTGCAACCTGTGTAGAAAACACGTGGCATAAATGCCACCGCTACAAAATACCGGCAAATCCTGAAAAGGCTGCAAAATATATTTTTTACAAAGGCACGCCGTTTTTATGGAGAATTGCCTGTATTTTTTCAGCTTTAATCTTTGACAGAGGTTTTTTCTCTTTGCATGCAAGAACCGCTGCCGTACCGGCGGCTTCTCCTATGGCCATGCATGTTCCTATTACCCTTGATGAAGCCATTGCTCCGTGGTCTGCGGATATGCACCTTCCGGAAACTGCCAGGTTTGATATGGTTTTGGGCACGATGCACCTGTAGGGGATGTCATAATAAGATTCCCCTGAAAGGTATATGTTATCATAAAGCTGTTCGGGATATTTTTTCTTCATTATACATGGCGGCTGTATGGTGCAGTCTTTTGAACAAAGGTTGGAATCTGATTTGTACAGTCCCAGCGGGCAATGGATGTCTATAAACCAGCATCCCCGTGCAATCTTGTCGGAGAACTTCCTGCCTGCAATAACATCTTCCCCCGTGAGGACATAGTTTCCTGTAATCTGCCTTGTTTCCCTCACGCCCATCTGAACGGGCGTGTCTATCAGGTAGCAGTTTCTAAAACCTTTTACGTGCTTCCTGTAAAAATCGACTATTTCAAGGGTGTCTTTCCTGATTTTAAGTTCCGCCCTGGTGAGGTCGAAGACATTTGTGCCGTCCCCGGGGCATCGTGTTACTGTCGGGGTAATTTCTCCTTTTCTAAGAGTTATCCCGTTTTCACTGATTTCTCCCCTGAAGGCGTGGTATGCCGGAATTCTTTTCTCATCTATGGCTTTCTTTACTTTCTTTGCATAATACTCTTCCTCTTCTTCTGTCATGGGTTCGACGCCGCCTATCCGGAACTTTGTTCCCATGCTCTGGGTTCGTTTATCGGCCATTCTGCCCTTGGTATATTCGCATCCCGCCCAGTATGCAACATCTCCGTCGCCCGTGGCGTCAATGAAGACCTTTCCTCTGACAGCCATCCGGCCGCTCTTGTTCTCCAGTATCACGGAATCTATCCTGTCACCTTTCCTGGTGATTCCCACGGCAAGTGAGTGGAGTATGATTTTAACTCCGGCATCCTGGACAATCCTGTCTATCACATGCCTGAGAAGTTCAGGGTCAAAGTTGATTGAAGCCCATCTGATCTTCTTGTCATTGGGTGCGCCGCCAAGTTTCTGGAGACTTCTTATAACTTCAATGGGGATTCCTCCTAAAATGGATTCCTTGATTTTGCCGAATGCAAAACCGAAGATGGGTCCCATTAACCCTGTTGTAGCCAATCCTCCGAAAAGCCCGTATCGTTCAACGATGATGGTTTTGCAGCCCTGCCTTGCGGCGGCGATTGCCGCGGGAAAACCTCCCGGTCCTCCGCCTACCACTACAACATCTGCTTCATCAATGATGTCTATTTTCTTTTCCGGCTCCACGATAAATTTCTTTGTTTTGCCTGAACTTTTTTTGCTCATTATCTGCCTCCTGTTAACCTGCTGTGTTTTTTTTGAAAATCATATCATCCATTCTTTCTCGTAATTATAAGTAAATACCGCTTTTTATCAATTTCCTGTTTATAAGTACTTTCAAAAGCTATGCATTCCAACGGAAAGTTTTAAAGGCTTTAATCATTCTCAGAGTTTTTTCCTGCTTAATTTTCAGGTCGGGATTAGAATAGCATGTTCCTATGAAACCTCCGGAAGGGATAGAAAGAGTTTTTATAAGTTTAAATGCGGCTTCTTCAACATTTTCTTCCGCTATCGTGTTTATCGTTGTCTGGATGTCAAGGCATGTTGAAAAGGATATTTTACCTCTTGCTTTTTTAACTGCCGGAGAATCCATCCATAATGAAGGCTGCTTGTTGTCAATGACATCTACTCCTGATTCAATCAGATGAGGAAGGTGTTGACCAAGGTGTCCGCATGCATGCATGAATACCTTCAGTCCCCTTGAGTGCGCAAAACTGAAGAGTTCTTTATACCGTGGTTTAAAAAATTTGCACCACAAGTCCATTGAGAATAAGGGGCCGCTCTGCATTGCCTGGTCATCCCAGAGCCATATTGCATCAAGTCCCAGCCGGGAATACCTGTCTGTCAATCCTCTCAAAAAAGTAAAAATGCCTTCAAGCATGAAATTGGTTCTTTCCGGGTATTCTTTCATATCCATGAGATAATTTTCAAAGCCTCTGATGTCGGGCATCAGGTGCATGGGTCCGTGCCCGATACTGCCGCATATGAATTTTCCCTCTCGTTTCAGCTTGTCGACCGAAGGAGGCAGGTTGTCAACGCGTCCCGCAGCATAAGGGTCGGGGAACCTGTAATGGGATGAGTTTTTCCAGTCGGCCAGCGGATGTTCAACAACCTGTCCCTGGTCTCCCAATCCGGGATTCAACGACTTCCATACGCATCCCCATTCATCCTCCCCCTGTTTTTGCGGTGTGAAATTGTCTGCGGGAGACCAGTAAAGTATTATTATATCGGCTGATTTCCTGTCAACGAAAGGCATACGTTCCACGAGAGGTATGCGTTCGGGATTTCCGAATTCCAGTGTTTTGAGAACTAAACCCCTGGACTGCATGGGTTTTCCCCCTGTTTTTCTCTTTGACTTAAGGTTCGTTATGTTGTAGACTGATATTAATTATAAACCGGCCGGCGTTTCTTAACAACAGGAAAAAATTTTCGTGCGAAATGCCGGAATTTTTGTATTTATCTACTTCAGGGTGACAGATAAATAGAGGCTAAAAACATTCTGTGGCGGTCTCCCTGACAAGCCCGGGATAAAGCATTTATGCGACAGTTTTTAATATGTTTTAAAGAAGTGCGATAAATCGCTTGTCCCGTTAGGTGCGCCGCCACAAAAAGATTGAAAAACGCAAGAGAAAGATTGTAGATATATAGCCAAGTTTGGCAGAACCTAACATGTCAATAGGAGGAATAATGAAATATGTGAGAGTTGTTGCAGAAGGACTTAATGCTGGAGGAGATTATGGAATACTGGAAGGTGAATTTATCAATATTATTGAAGGTTCTCCTTTGAACGGCAATGTTGCTAAAACCGGCAAAAAGATAAGCGCCGGGGATGTCAAGATATTTTTACCGCCTGTTGAGGCTCCTTCGATTATTGCCCTGGGACTCAATTATCTTCTCCACGCAAAAGAAAACAACCTTCCTCCGCCTCCCGCACCTGTCATCTTCATAAAAGCTGTGACAGCTCTAACTGGACACCTTGAGCCCATTTTTCTGCCGAAGGAAGCACCTGATTTCGTGGATTACGAGGCGGAGCTTGTTATCGTGATTGGAAAGAAAGCAAAGCATGTTTCCGTTCGTGATGCAAAAAAGTATATACTGGGTTACACCTGCGGCAACGATGTGAGCGCAAGGGATTGCCAGATGAAACTTGACAAGCAGTGGGCCAGGGGAAAATCTTTCGATACTTTTGCCCCGATCGGCCCCTGCCTTGTAACGGACATTGATGCCGGCAATCTCAAGATACAGACAAGGCTTAACGACAGGGTCATGCAGGAGTCGAACACTTCGGATTTGATATTCGGCATTCCTGAAATAGTATCATATCTATCGCGCCAGATGACCCTTCTGCCTGGTACTGTAATTATGACAGGAACCCCTTCGGGAGTTGGATTCGCAAGGAATCCGCAGGTTTTTCTAAGGCAGGGCGATACGGTTGAGATAGAAATAGAAGGTATAGGAACACTTAAAAACAGGGTGGAACTTGAAAAATAAAGGCGGAATATATGGAAGGAAAACTTAAAGACAGGATAGCTGTAATTACTGGAGCAGGCAAAGGAATAGGAAGAGCCACTGCCCTTCTATTTGTGAAGGAAGGAGCGGTTGTTTTTGCCGTGGCCAGGACAAAATCCGATATTGAGTCCCTTGCACATGCAACAAGGGGTTTCGCAGGGAAAATCATTCCATCTGCCGGAGATGTTACGGACAGGGATTTCGTGGAAAAATTATTTGCAGGAACAGAAAAGGAATTCGGAAGGCTCGACATTCTTGTGAACAGTGCAGGTTTTGTCGCCGGGGGCTCGATATTCAACATGGACCCGGATAAATTCCTTGAATGTCTCAAGGTTAACATCTGGTCTACGTTTCTTTGCACCCAGCAGGCGGCAAGGATAATGAAGAAAAACAATTGCGGAAAAATAATCAACCTCGGTTCCGTTAGAAGCCACTGGACGGAAAGCGGAAGCGCAGGGGCTTACAATGCAAGCAAATACGGGGTCAAAGGTTTTACGGAATCCGTTGCAAGGGAGCTTCACGGTTCCGGTCTCAACATCTCGGTAGGAATGGTATGTCCCGGGGTTACCGATACTCCCATGACTAACCCCGGCGGCGACCCGGTACCCAAGTATATGAAGGCTGAAGTAGTTGCAAAAGCCATACTTTTTGCTGCGGCAAACCCTGAGAATGTGAACGCTTACGATATAACTCTTTTTTCTACTGACCAAAAACCATGGTGAGGTGAACAATGAAGATAGCAGTAACCGGTGCAGCAGGACATCTTGGAAGCAACGTGTGCGGGATGCTTGCCGACGAAGGTATGAATGATATTATTTGTATTGATGTTAAAGAGATGTGTTTTGATAAAGGAGAAAAAAGAAAGGCCGACCTCAGCAGGATAGATGATGCAAAATATGCTCTTCAGGGCGCCGACGCAGTAATCCATTGCGCTTCAATCCATCCTCTCTACAAGTATACCGACCAGCAGTACCTGGATTTCAACGTAAAGGGGACATGGAACGTATATTTGGCGGCAAAGGAACTCGGAATAAAAAAAGTTGTGCTGACAAGCAGCATAGCTGCATCCGGCCTGGTTTTCCCTCCGGAAATGTGGCCGGTGGGAGAGGAGTTGCAGCTGGACCCGGAAGACATATATTCCTACACCAAATACTGCCAGGAGGTTGTGGCAAAATGTTTCGCAAAGGTCCACGGCATACAGACCCTCGCTTTGAGGCCGTGCTCCTTTATGCAGAGAGAGCCATTGAAGCAGGCATTGACTCTTCTGGGAAATCACATGAACGTACAGGACCTTGTGTCGGCACATATCGCCGCTTTGAAAGCAGACATCCCTTCAAAATTTGAGGCGTTCTATATCACAAACAAACTGCCGTATACCTCAAAGGACAGTGACGTTGCTCACGACCCGTGGCTCCTGGCGGAGAGATATTTTCCCGGGGTGAAAAAATGGTTCACCGACAGGGGATTTAAATCGTATTATATAGGTACCGTTTACTCGCTTGAAAAGGCAAAAAAAATGCTGGGATGGGAACCGGTACACAATTTTGAGTGGACATGGGAAGAGGCAAAAAAACATGGATGACAGGATAGAGCTTCTTGTAGAGAGGATAAAAAGCCGCCGTGCTTACATGACCAATGATTTTTTCCAGGGATTTGACGCGTTAAAAGGGGAAAGTTACAGGGATACCTTCCCGTCGGATTCTTTCTACCATAAAAATGTCTCTGCTTTCGCAAGCCTTCTGCAAAAGATAGACAAGAAGATATTCCCTGAAGAACTGATAGTGGGATGGATGCCCGACGTGGAAGAGAAACGGGATAAAGAAAGAAACGCTTTATATAAAGAAAAGTATTCCATATATGCTGCAGAAATAAAAAAGGGAGGAATAACGGGTCATTTTGCGCCAAATTACAGGAAAGTCCTGGAAAAGGGTCTGAAAAGTGCGTATTCCGATATATGCAGTAAACTTAAAGAGCTGGATCCTGCCCTCCCTGAAAATATTGAAAAGATAGAGTTCCTGAAAGCTGCAAAACTGGCTCTTGAAGCATTCAAAGCTTACTGTGAAGCTTATTCCTCCCAGGCGGGCAAAATGTCGGAAGAAGGCGTTTCACCTGAAAGGAAAAAAGAACTCCTGGAAATATCAAGAATATGTTCAAAGGTTCCATGGGAACCTGCCGGTAGTTTCCACGAGGCTTTGCAGTCGGTTTTCTTCCTGTATATGGGACTCCTGATGGATATACCTGCGCCTGCTTCTTTCGGCAGGCTTGACAGGTATCTCGAGCCGTATCTTGAGAAGGATATAAAAAACGGAAAAATAACATGGGATTATGCACTGTATCTTATGAGGAACTTCTGTGCAAAGACAAACGAATGGATTTTAAGCCCCCATTCCATAATGCTTGGGGGAAGAACAGACGAAGGCAAACCTTATTTCAGTTCAGCTACGCGCCTTATACTTGAAGCCATAGACAAAAACCGTCTTATAAATCCTGCGCCCGGAATATCTATATGCAAAGACACGGATGATTATCTATGGAAAAAATCTGTTGAAATGATAGCTTCAGGGTTCGGACACCCTGCCCTTTTCAGCGATGAAACAATAACCGGGGGACTTATCGGGATAGGAGTGAGCCCCGAAGACGCCTGCGAATTTGTACATTCCACCTGCACAGAAATCACAATACCTGGCAAAGGATACATATGGGTTACTTCGGCATACATAAATTTTCCGCGGGCTTTTGAATATATATGGTACAGGGGAAAAGACAGGCAGGGAAATATAGCGGGTGTTGATACCGGTGATTTGGAAGGCTTTGACTCGTGGGATAAGCTTGTAGATGCGGTTAAGACACAGCTTGCACACCAGGTTTATCTTAACACCGTTGCTCAGAACCGATTCATATGGCGCCGGATGATTTTCGACCCAAAGCCTTTTTCTTCCTGCATAGTGGATTCCTGTATTGAAAGGCAAATCGATATAACAAGGGGAGGAGCCGTATATAATTTTGTATATCCCCAGCTTGTCGGACTCGCAAATGTAGTTGACGGGCTCATGGCAATTAAGAAACTGGTTTACGAGAAAGGCAGGTATTCACTTGGACAGATAAAAGAGGCGGTTGAAAAAAATTTCAGTGGCTATGAAATTCTAAGGCAGGAGATTCTTCACAAAATGCCTCATTACGGAACCGACAATGAAGAGACGGATGGTCTTGCTGTTGAGCTTGCTGACTTTTTCTGCGACGAGGTGATTAAATACAGGACTCCCCTCTCCCGTTATTACCCGGGTTTTCTCGTATGGATGTACCACCTGAGATTCGGGAAAGAATGCATGGCTACCCCTGACGGCCGTCTTGACGGGACGCCTGTGGCAGACAGCCTTGCGGCAATGCAGGGAAGGGCCAGCAAGGGACTGACGGCAATATTGAACACTGCTTCAAAACTCCACCTTTCAAGGGCGGTTGGAGCGGCAGTCGTAAATCTTCACATTCCTTCTTCCCTGTTGGAAAAAGAAAAAGACAGGGATAAGTTTGCCCACCTTCTGAAAACTCATCTCCTGGACGGCGGGTTCCAGGTCCAGGTAACAATGGTCGATGCGGCAGAACTCAGGAAAGCGCAGAAGAATCCCGAAAAGTACCGGGACCTGATGGTAAGGGTTGGCGGGTACTGTGAATATTTTACAAGGCTGGCTCCCGAACTCCAGAATACGATAATAGAAAGGGCGGAATGAGAATGGCTGATGAGAGAAGTGCAATAGTATTTGAAATACAGAGATTTTCCATCCATGACGGTCCGGGAATAAGAACCACCGTTTTTCTCAAGGGGTGCAACCTGAGATGTAAATGGTGCCACAATCCGGAATCGTCTAAATCTTACCCCGAGCTGATGTTTTACGGGAACAAGTGTATAAAATGTCTCTCATGCATCAATGAATGCAGGTATGAAGCCCTTGTCTTTGACGGCAAAAAAATAAAATACCTGCCGGAGAACTGCAAAAAGTGTTTCAGGTGTGCCGACGCCTGTCCCGTAGAAGCTATTGTAAGGTGCGGCAGAAAAATGGATGCGGCGGAAGTGTGCAGGGAGGTATTGAAGGACAGGAATTACTATGAAATTTCGGGAGGAGGCGTAACCGTTTCCGGGGGCGAACCTCTTCTGCAACCGGAATTCACCGCATCCCTTTTTTCACTTCTGAAGAAAGAAGGTATTTCAACCTGCGTGGAGACGGCGGGCAGTATCCCGTGGAAGAATTTCAATAAAGTCCTGCCTTTAACGGATATATTCCTGTATGATATAAAATCCGGTAGCGGGGAAAAACTTACAGAGTCCACGGGAGCAGATATCTCTCTCGTCATAGAAAACCTGAAAAAACTTCTTACCGGGGACGTGAAGGTTTTTGTCCGGATACCGTTAATTCCGGGTTTCAATACCGAACAAAGGGAACTTGAAAAGATACTGGATGTTTTGAAAAACCTGCAGGGCAAATTTGAAGTGGAACTGCTCAAGTACAACGGGCTGGGAGCAGTCAAGCACGAGGCTCTCAATCTCCCCGCCTCTTTCAGGAAAATACCCGCAACCGAGGCGGAAAAGGCCTATGAAACCGCAAGGGAATTTTTCAGCAATGGAGGTTATAATGTATGAAATCCCTGCTGTCAATTCCGCAGCTTGCGGACGAATAGCAGCCGCGGAAAACAGGCGGCTGCACCTTATAAAATACGTCGGAGTGAGTTTTTTGTAGCGGTCTGATTTATCCCGTATAACGGGACAAGTCGCACTATTTACGTCATAAAAACGTGCATCAAACCGGCTGGAATCCCCGGCAGCTTGAGTGAGCCTGTATGCCGGCGAACGTTTTGAGGAAGCTGAGGGGGTTGACAGCCAATAACCGGCGTTCTTTGCGGAGTTGCGAAGGACGGTCCTACGTCTGTAGAGGGCCCTTGCCAGAATAAACCCCGGACAAGTACGGGGCAAGTGGGATAAAAAGCGGTGAATCATAACCCCTCACCATGTAAGCGTAGAAGGAAGAGTTCCCCTCACAATTGAGGAGAAACAGAGTAGAGTTCCCCGGAGAAGCCCGGGATAAACGGGACAAGCCCCGGAATTGCCCGGGGTAAACCCCTCACCTTGAAGAAAATATCAAAGAAGAGTTCGGGGTAAAGGAGAAATAAAATGGTCTGCAAAGGCAGAATAAAAGAGATGCCGAAAGTAGGATTGATTCCCGTGATTGACCCGAGAATAGACAGTATTACGGAGAAAAAAATACTGGACAAACTCAGACTTGACAGAAAGGTGAAAGAACTCGGGTTTGAAGTAGTATATTCGCCGGGTGCGGTAAAGACTGAAGACGAAGCTGTAAAGAAAGTCAGGGAGATGGAAACCGCCGGTGTGTCCTCAATCATATTTTTTACAACATGGTTTTTAAGGGCAAATGTCGTCGTGGGAGCTTCAAGAAGCACTGCCCTTCCGGTGATGCTCTGGTCCATTCCCGACATGGACAATACCTCCCTTATCGGATACGGCGTTGCCCACGGTTCTCTTGACGAGACAGGCATTGTCCACGAGACGGTCTGCGGTCCCTGGGACGAGAAGTCCATGAGGAAAATGACCGCATGGATAAGGGCATGCCATGCAAAAAAGAAGATATCCGGGAGCAGGTACGGAGATATTGGAGGAAGCTGCCTGTCGATGCTGACGGGCGTATCGGATCCCAACCAGTGGCGCAGAAAATTCGGTATCGGGGTGGAATCTGCCGAACAGTGGACCCTGATAAACAGGGCCAACCTCGTAAAGGACAGTGATGCTGCCGGTTACATGGAAAAATGGAAAAAGGAGTTTAAATCCGTAGATGTATCCGACGATGTATTGAAAAAATCCGCAAAGCTGTACCTTGCCGGCAAAAAAATGTTTGCCGAAAACGGCTGGGACTTTGCGGGAATAAAATGCCAGTTTGAACTGATTGACAATTACCTGGCGCCGTGTCTGCCGATAGCCTTGTGGAACGACGAAGGCTATACCGTTGCATGCGAGACCGACATGAATGCCGCCCTGACGATGTATGCATTGAACTGCCTGGGTGCCGGGCCCGTGATGTTTTCCGACATACAGTATATAGATTATGCGGGAAGATGGGCGAGATTTCTCAACTGCGGTACTGCGGCGACGCTTCTGGCTGGCGGGAAAAACAAGGTTATTCTTAAAGACTGTCCCGAAGTCCAGGGCACCTACGATGAAAAAACCGGCAGGCATCTTTGCAAGGGCGGTGCATGCACCAGCTTTATCCTCCCTCCCGGAGAGGTAACGCTTGCGAGGTTCGGAAGAATAGAAGGCAGGTATGTTCTCCATCTTTCGAGGGGAGAATCATTCAAATACCCGCATGATAAGAAAAGTCTTCTGGGAATAGGAGGAAGCTGGCCGTTTGCGTATGTTAAAATAGAAGAACCTCTTGAAAGTTTCTGCGTCAACCTGAGGGCTCATCACATGTGCATAGCCTTCGGCGATTGGGTGCCCGAACTGAAGATACTGGCAGGGCTGTGGGATGTTGAGATACTATAAGGGGAGAAAATGAAATGGAAAAAAGCTGTTTCGGAATACAACTGGAAGAATTATGCCGCAGAAAAATTTCTTTTTCGCTTCATGATAGGCCAGCATACTCCTGATTACGACCAGAACAGGGATATAAAGAAGTGGCTCGGAGGAAAAAATGGTAAAGGAATAGGTTATAAAACATCTCCAAAGAAACTTGTCCGCCTGGTAAAAGACATGGGGGCCGATGTTTTCTATTTCTATGCCAAATGCCACCAGGGAAATTTTTATTACCCCTCCCCTACCGGACATGTTCATTCAGCATTTAAAAACCGGGATTTTTTCGGGGAGATGATACAGGAATGCATCAGGCAGGATATTATCCCTGCGGCCCTATATGAAACCCTTGATTGGCGCATAATGGCCGAAAAGCCCGAATGGTGTTTCCGCAACAGTGACAAAAGCACTGGGCTTCCCTGCCTTAACAGCCCTTACGGGGATTTTGTTCTTCAAAATTTAAAGGAGATTTTAACCGGCTACCCGCTCTACGCCATATATTTCGACATGGTTGATGCCCACACTTCGGCAAACATGGGGATGCTGGATTCACAGGCTTCCGCCGGCATAGCATGTCCTCACTGCGAGGAGCTTTACAAAAAAACTACGGGCAGGGAATATCCCGATGTGGCCTCGCTTGATTTTGCGGAAAGGAAAAAATACCTGCAGTGGCACGCGGAAAATTACGTGGGGCGCTTTCTTAAAAGAGCATTGTCAATTATAGAGAAGCATGCTCCCAACTGCCGATTGGAACATAACTTCCATAATGACCTCGGAAGGCCGTGGGTGGCCCACGACTGGAAGATGACAGAGGAACTTACAGGCATATTCACCTGCGATATCTTTGCTTTCTGGGACGGCTCATTAGTCGATATCTGCGTTCCCAAAGAATACAGGACTGCCAGTCAGAAATGCCGCTCTTGGATACTCGAGGATTGCAGTCCCGGTGCCGACCCTTCCACCCCGAAGCCTTTTGACTTCTACAAGATTGAAATGGCTTCTGTAATGTCTAACGGACTGGATGTCTGCACAAGCATTTTCATGGAAGCAGACGGAACAATGGACAAAACGCAGACAAGCATAATAAGAAAAGAGTTTGAATATTTTAAGCCCCTCAAGAAATATTACGTTGGCATTGAACCCCTGCCTTTCGCCCTTGTTGTATCCCCCTACGGAGAAACTACTCTGCTGAAACGAAAGGAAGAATACACCCTGCACCGCGAGGAATTTGAAGGTTGGCTCAAGATGCTTACAGAAAACCAGGTTCTCTACGATATAATAGTGGACAGCTTCATGGATGAAGAAATACTGAGCCGGTACAAGCTGGTCATACTGCCACATTGCGAATCTCTTTCCGATGAACAAATCAGGGCAGTAAGGAAATGGACGGAAAAAGGAGGAATGCTGATAGTTACAGGCCACGCTTCGCTTATTGACGGGCAAGGAAACAGGAGAAAAGATTTCGGATTGAATAAACTCATGGGAGTATCTCTGGTATCCCTTCTTGACTCAAATTCAACATATATGCATATAACCGACAGAAAATTGATTGATACCGACGATACAATATCGCCCTGGCATACCATGCCGGCGGGACAGGTAAGGGTGAAAACATTTGGCAGGACACAGATTCTCGCCAGGATAGGAGAAAATCCTGTTGCTGGAAAAGGCAAAAAACATCATATTTTTTACCGCCACGAGACGGATTATCCTTCTCTTACGATGATAAAAAAAGGCAATTTTTCGGCCTGTTACTTTGCCGGACTGCCTGGTGCAACCTACCTTTATACCCAGTCTCCGGCGTTAAGCAGACTTGCAGGATGCCTGATATCACCTGCGGCTGAAAAATTCATGCCTGTATATGCGCAGGCTCCTTCCTGCGTTCAGATTGAAGCGGCCTTGCAAAAAAATACCGGCAGGATTATAATAAATCTTATGAACCGCAACGGTATGTCAGGAATAAATGCTCTCGTAAAGAAGGGCTCAAATGATATTTTTGCCCCGCAGCATGTCCACAAGGCCTTGCCGGTACATGATATAAAAATCATTATCAGGGAAAACCTGGCAGGAAAAATCAAAAGTGTTCTTGACTCAGGCAGTGGAAGGAAACTCAAATTTGTAAGACAGGATAGAAACGTCATCGTAAGGATTGATAAGCTTGATGCCCACAAAATAATCGTGTGCGATACGCTTGTTTAATAAAGGGGGGAACGCAATATGTATAAAAGTGAAAAGTTTTTGTCCAAAAATCTTTTTATTACAGCACTTTTTTTTATTTTGTGCATGGTTGCACAAGGCAGAGGTGATAATAACATGTTGAAGATTGAATTTTCCAATCTGGCAAAAGTCCTTCTCTGGGAGGAGGCTCCTGAAGCGTTCAGTTCAGGTGCATTAAGGATGTGTACAGGAAAGGAAAAGATAGGTTCTGCAGAACGCTGGATGGACATAGTGGTGAAGCTTGATACCAAGGCCGTATCTCTTGAAAATACTCAGCTTCACGTGAAGGTGAAAGGGATGGATTCCGAGAAGGTATTATCTGAAATCAAAACGCCTGCTGTTACGCCTGATGCGCTTGTCAGGCTTGACATGAGAGGGCTTAATAAAGAGCATGCAAACCTCCATGTGGAATGGAGAGCATCCGACGGAAAAATACTTGGGATTGGAGAAATCTGGGTTTCTGCTGAACCGGCAACACCTCTTGCCCGGGGTACGAGGATTCCCGTGAAGCTTGATTTGCCGAAAGGCACAGAAAAGATTGAAAAATATCCAGTAAGGTTCGGATTGCCGCTTCCCCGGGGAGCCTTGTGGGAAGCTAAAGGATTGAAGGTTGTTGACCCGGCTGGAAGGGAGATACCTTCTCAGCTTGAGACAGCGGGAAGGTGGGCTGAAGAAGGTTCAGTAAAATGGCTCTGGGTTGATGCTATTGTCTCGGCAAAGACAGGAGATACGATATATGTTGAATCCGGAATAAGGAGTACCTTAAGCTTGCCTGTCATGCCGGTCAAGGTTGAAGAAAAAGGAAACATGCTTCTTGTGAATACGGGTGTTGCCGAATATACCGTGGGCAGGGATGGAGGGCTTATTAAAGAAGTACGCTGCGCAAACAGAATAATTGCAAGAGAGGGAAACCTGCGCGGCTTGTATGTTGTTGACCAGAAAGGAAGGGTCGGCAAGGCATCTGCCACTGGCTCCTCGATGGAAATAGAATCTGACGGTCCCGTATCTGCTGTCGTAAAGATTGAAGGTTTTTACAAAACGGAACAGGGAGAAGAACTTGCGCGCCACATAACAAGGCTTAAGTTCGGAGCGGGAAGACAGGAGGCAGAGGTTACACATACGTTAATACTCACAAGGAATACAAACGAAGTATGGTTCAGGGATATAGGATGGGAATTCGATGTTTCTGCAGGGGCGGATGCGAAGGCCCTGTTTAGTATCATTCCCGGGGATTTCAGGAGTCCTGCTGACGGGAAAATTTCAATGAAGGGAACCTGGGGCGTTGAAACTGCAAAAGCGGAAGAAGTACCTGTCAAGGAAAAAAATATTTCGATTCCCCTGTCAGGACAGAAAATTTGCAGTGTGGTTCAGAAAGAAGGAATATCACTTGGATTGAAACCCTTTAATATTCCATTATGGAACCATGCGACAAAGCCTGCAACCGGATGGGCTCCCTATCTTCACGGAAAACCATTGCTTGAAGTCAAAGAAGAAGGAAAGGAAGGGGTTGTGTATGAAGGAGAAAATATGGGTGACTGGTTTGCCGTTGAAGGCAGAAACGGCGGGTTAATGATATCATGCAGGGATGCCGCCGCCCAGCATCCGAAGGAATTTGAGGTGTCAGGAAACCGCCTCAATTTCAAGTTATTCAGTTCGGCGTCCGGAAAGGAACTTGATTTCAGGATGGAATCGCTGATGAAAAACTGGGGCATGCTTCCACTGGAAAAGGTTGATTCTTACGACAAGGTTCCCCGGAAACTGCTTGAAGGATATCTCGGATTTATTTCAAAGCATGAGAGCAATGCCATAGGATGGGCGAAAACCCATGAAATGCTTTTTGCCCCGTCGTCTTCATCAGTCTTGCCGGTGTGGAGCCTGCTCCATTCAAGGCAGGTTTTTGCACATGTCAGCCCTTCATGGATAAGAGAAACAAGGGCAATGGGTACTATGCACCCCAAGGACATTCAAAATTTTCCCCATGATGAGACTCTTATAGAAAACCTGTTCTGGGGAAAGGTAAAACAGGGGGACGGGGGTCCTGTTGGAGGTTTTGTGGATTACAATGCCGGCCCCCACTGGATAATACATTCATGGCGCAGCGGCAGTTATACAATACGCTCGGACAGCTGGTACCTTTACGCCCGTTCAGCAGACCGTTCCATAAGGGAATTTGCCGAGGGAGCAAACAGGGCGTTTCTTGATAACAACATGGCGCACTGGAATTCCCCGGGGAAAATACCTGGTCTTCTTCTTGGGGGATCGTCCGGACCTGGTGACAGAGGAGATAGAACCCGCAAATGTGATTTGCCCATGTACTGGGAGACTACTGCGGACAGCTACGAACAGGCCACCGTGGCAAATTACGACCAGGCCCTGCTTGATTATTACATTACAGGTTCAAGGCGTTCCGGGGATATAATGGCAAGTTTTGCACGCGCAATAAAAGAAAACCTTACTACGTCGGTAAAACACTGGCGCGTTATACTTGCGGTAAGACACATATCACAGGCTTACGAATTCAGCTGGGACCCGAAAATAAAAGAACTGATTTACGAGATTATAGACCGTTCAATTTACGACCCGGAAAGTCCCGTGCTTTTGACAAAGGCGCGGCCCCATAGAAGCTCAACCTACAAGATGGAAACTGATGGAGATGTACTTGTCGAATTGTACGAACTTTTCGGGGACAGACTATTCCACAAAATGGCAATGGCTATAGCTCAGTATAACTGGGATAAAGAAGCCATAAACCCGCCGAAATCTCCTTCACAGAACCGTTCTTCGGGAATGCTGGGGTATTTTTTATGGGAACAGACAAAAAATCCTTCGGTTGCTGCAAGGTTTGAATACGGAAAGCGAAGACTTGTGGGTGATCGGCTAAGCGACCCGGAGAATGGAGGTCTAAAGCTGACATGCGTGTCCCAGATACCGCGATATTTCAAGGGACTGCCATATGCCATGGAT
>DAOQVZ010000038.1:10877-18264 GCA_035341815.1 bacterium | reverse complement strand
GCTTCGGCCGGATAAATTCTCCGGGGTCAGATTTCGCCGTAGTTCTTACCTGTGCACAAGCCCAGGCCCGAAGGGCTGTTTCCGTTTACGGCAAAGCACGGCGGGCCGAGCCCGGAAAACTGTATCCTTTTGTTCCATTTCATACGTAGTTGACTATGGTCTTACCAGAACGACTTTAATTATTCGCATATCAATAGCTGAGATTTGCGTTATGAATGGCAAAAGAAAAGCCCGGCTGGTAAATTAACCGGGCTATCCTTCAACTTCTTCTGCCTGTCGTTATTTATCCTTGTTGTCCTGTCCGTCCACTTCCTTATATTCTGCATCCACAACGTTGTCCCTTCCGGGTTTCTGCGGCTCTTCCTGCCCCGTCTGCGGTTCCTGTTGTTCAGGCTGCTGGGCTGACTGAGCCTGCTGCTGCGACTGCTGATATATCATTTGGGCTATCTTGTGGGAAGCTTCCTGAAGTTCATCCATTCCTTTCTTTATGCTGTCTGCATCTTTCTGTTCGGCCTGGATAAGCTTATTCAAAGCATCTATCTTAACCTGGATATTTTTCTTCTCGTCGTCACTTACCTTGTCTCCGTGCTCCTTGAGAGTCTTATTGACCGTGTATACAAGAGAATCGGCCTGGTTGGTAATTTCTATAACTTCCTTCAGCTTCTTATCCTCATCCGCATGCCTTTCCGATTCCTTGACCATCCTTTCAATTTCTTCCTTGGAAAGCTTTTTCGAGGAAGTTATTTTTATCGACTGTTCTTTCCCCGTTCCCTTGTCCTTTGCCGTCACGTGTATGATGCCGTTTGCGTCTATGTCAAAAGAAACCTCTATCTGCGGCAAACCCCTGGGAGCGGGAGGAATTCCCACCAGCTGGAAATTGCCCAGGCTGAGATTGTCCTTGGCCATGGGCCTTTCGCCCTGAAGAACGTTGATTTCCACCGAAGGCTGGTTATCCGCGGCGGTGGAAAAAATCTGGCTCTTCTTTACAGGTACGGTTGTATTCCTGTCAATAATCTTTGTAAACACGCCTCCGAGAGTTTCAACTCCAAGTGAAAGGGGAGTCACGTCAAGCAGGAGAATATCCTTATCCTTCATATCGCCCGAAAGTATGGCTCCCTGTATCGCCGCTCCTATGGAAACGCATTCCATTGGGTCAACTCCTCTCTCGGGCTTTATTCCCGTAAAATCTTCCACAAATTTCAGAACAGCCGGTATCCTCGTGGGACCTCCGACAAGTATAACCTTGCTTATTTCCGAGGTTTTAAGCTTTGCGTCCTCAATGGCTTTTCTAACAGGGTCCTTGCACCTGTCAATGATAGGATTTATGAGCTCTTCAAGCTTTGCCCTTCTTATCTTCATCTGGAGGTGTCTGGGACCCGACTGGTCGGCGGTTATGAACGGAAGGCTTATCTCGGTCTCAACGGTGGAAGAAAGTTCTATCTTCGCCTTCTCCGCAGCCTCTCTCAAACGCTGCATAGCCATCCTGTCCTTGCTTACGTCTATCCCGGAATCCTTTTTGAATTCATCAACGATATGCTTAACAAGGGCTTCGTCCATATCCGTACCGCCGAGCTGGGTATCTCCGTGTGTTGAAAGAACCTTGAATACGCCTGTCATCATATCCATTATAGTTACATCCAGGGTGCCCGCTCCGAAATCGAAAACAAGTATCTTCATCTCTTTCTCAAGCTTGTCGAGCCCGTATGCAAAGGATGCGGCGGTAGGTTCATTTATGAGGCGGACGACTTCAAGCCCCGCTATTGTCCCTGCGTCTTTCGTAGCCTGTCTCTGGTTATCGTTGAAATATGCGGGGACAGTAATAACTGCCTTTTTAACGGACTGGCCGAGATAAGACTCGGTATCTTTCTTTATTTTCTGGAGAATGTATGCAGATATCTGCTCGGGGGTATATGCTTTGCCGTATATATTATATTTGTGGTCTGTACCCATCTTCCTCTTTGCAGCAAAAACAGTACCCTCGGGATTAACTGCCGCCTGCCTCCTTGCAGGTTCACCGACAAGAACCTGTCCGTCTTTTGTAAAAGCAACATAGGAAGGAAAAGCCTTGCCTCCCACTATGGTGGTTCCCTCGGCACTCGGAATAATGACAGTCTTGCCTCCTTCCATAACCGCGGCCGAAGAATTGCTCGTTCCCAAATCTATCCCTATTATTTTTTCCGCCATGTTATTTACCTCCAACTTTGTTTTTATAAAAATTTTAAAATTTCTTTATATTTATTAGATGAGATTTAGTATCAGAAGTTTCAGATTTGGATTTTTAAATATAGCTTTGATGCCTCGATTCAAGTCAATCAACTCTCGATTCTCGATTTTCAATTATCCGGTTTTGTTTCTCAAAACCGTGGGCGGTGCAGGACTTGAACCTGCGGCATCTACCTTGTAAGGGTAGCGCTCTTGCCACTGAGCTAACCGCCCCGAAGAAAAGTCAGTTTTAGTTATATTGACTTGCTTTTTTTTTCAAACATGTTATATTATACTATGTTTTCTTTTTTTGACAAGAAACACCTTAGTAAAACAAATTTAAATTTTAGTAAAAGGAGGGTTTTGAAATGGCCGAAATTATTCAGGCAATCAAGGAAAATATAATTGCAGGGAATGCCGCCAAGACCAAAGAATTTGTTGACAAGGCGCTGCAGGAAAAGACTGACATAAGAAAGATTCTCAACGAAGGGCTTATTGCCGGAATGATGGTTGTAGGAACAAAATTCAAGAACAACGAGTTCTATGTCCCTGAAGTACTTATAGCGGCAAGGGCCATGAACGCAGGCATGGAGATTCTTGAACCCATGATAATACAGGCAGGCATAAAACCGGTTGCAAAAGTAGCCATTGGCACTGTAAAAGGAGACCTGCATGATATAGGCAAGAACCTTGTCGTCATGATGTGGAAGGGAGCCGGTTTCGAGGTTGAAGACCTGGGAATAGATGTTGATGCTTCAAAATTCGTGGAAACGGCAAAAAGCGGAATAAATCTTATAGGTATGTCCGCTTTGCTCACCACTACAATGGTTGCAATGAAAGATGTAATAAGCAAATTGAAAGAAGAGGGTTTGAGAGACAAGGTTAAAATTTTAATCGGGGGAGCCCCGATAACCCAGAGTTTTTCGGATGAAATAGGAGCGGATGCATATGCCCCCGATGCTGCTTCTGCTGTAGACAAGGTAAAAGAACTTCTGAACATATAAAACCGTGGCGGAACTTCTTTTCATAATCGCCGGGTACTTGGCGGGAAGTATACCGTGGGGATACATACTCTGTAGAATTTTTGCAGGCAAAGATGTGAGAAATTACGGAAGCGGCAACATAGGGGCCACAAACGTTTACAGGGTAGCAGGAGGATTGATTGCCTTTTTTGTTCTTTTGCTGGACATATTAAAAGGATTTCTGCCGGTTTTCATAGCTAAACATTATTTTCATTTCCTGCCTTTAAACCTTATATGCATTGGAATCGCCAGCGTAACAGGACACAATTTTTCACTTTTTCTCAAAGGCAGGGGAGGTAAAGGAGTGGCCACAAGTTTCGGTATCATTGCAGGATTATTCCCTCTGGCAGCTCTTTTTTCCTTGTCTGTCTGGATAATACTGGTAGCAACAACACATTATATTTCAATGGGCTCTCTCTTTGCATCGTTTGCTCTTCCTTTTTTTATCCATGTGTTCCACAAAACTCCTGTATATACCTCAACGGGCATTGTAATTTTCATTCTCATACTGCACAGCCATAGGACAAACATAAAAAGAATACTTCAAAAAAAAGAAAACAGGATAAGACTGCCATGGGAAAAAAAATAGGAATTATAGGCGCCGGAGGATGGGGAATAACACTGTCAATACTTCTGGAGAATGCCGGTAACAAAGTTACTCTATGGGACCCTCTCGAAGAAATTTATATGCTGATGTGCAGGGAAAGGGAAAATTCCGTATATTTCCCGGGTTTCAAAATACCTTTGCCTGTCTTTCTGACTCAATCAGTGGAAAAGGTTTCTGAGAACGCGGAGTTGCTCATACTGGCCGTAAGGTCGGTTTTTTTCAGGGATACCATCAAAAAAATAATGCCATTTTACAAAGGACAGCCTCTTGTAATAGCGACAAAAGGCATGGAAATAAAATCAGGCATGAGAATGTCCGAGGTTCTGAAAGAAGAGGCTCAAACAGGAACCGTCTTCGGGGTGCTGTCGGGACCCACGATAGCAAGAGAAGTCGCATCGGGAAAACCTTCTGCCGCAGTAATAGCAACGGAAAACAGCAGGCTTGCAAATTCTTTCCAGAACCTGTTTGACCGTAAAACATTCCGCATCTATAGAAGTGCGGACATAAAGGGCGTGGAAATAGGAGGCTCATTTAAAAATGTTCTTGCCATAGGTGCAGGCATAATAGACGGACTGGCTCTCGGCATCAACACCAAGTCTGCCTATCTGGCAAGAGGCCTGAATGAAATGATTAATATAGGATGCGCCCTCGGCGCGTCAGAAAAAACTTTCAGGGGGCTTTCAGGAATAGGAGACCTTATTACAACCTCATTCAGCAAAGACAGCAGGAACAGGTCTTTCGGCGAGGCAATCATAAAAACAGACATAGAGAATTACCTGCAGAAAAGCAAAACCGTGATAGAAGGAATTCCTGCGGCAAAAGCATTTTATAAACTGCGTAAAAAAGTTTGCATGGAGATGCCTATAACTACGGCTGTTTACAATATAATTTACAGTAACGGGAAGCCTTTGGAGGAAATTGAAGAACTGATGAGCAGGAAGCTGAAAGAAGAATAATGGACAAAAAAACATTTTATTACATCGGGGATTTAAGCAGAATGCTTGAAGTGCCGCCGCACATATTGAGGTACTGGGAGAAAGAATTCTCTTATCTAAAACCTCTGAGAGATAAAAAGGGAAACAGGATATACTCGGATAAAGACATAGCAAAATTGAAACACATAAAATTCCTTGTCTATGGCAAGGGTTTCAGTATAAGAGGCGCAAAAAGGGAATTGAGAGATACCGGACCCAAACAGCTGTTGCAGGAAAACAGGAAATTTTTGAAAGCTGTCCTGCAGGAAATACAGGAGATGAAAAAATGTTTACGATAGGAGTCCTTGCTTCGGGTAAAGGAAGTAATCTCAAGGCAATAATAGATTACATAAAAAACAGGAAACTTCCTATAAAAATAGGAGTTGTGATAAGCGACAATCCCGGTTCCTACGCCCTCGAAATAGCAAAAAATGAAGGATTGAACAACCTTTATATAGCTCCGGGAAGATACAGGACATTCATGGAACCGGACGCCGAGCGGAAAACCGTGGAAACATTGATAAATAACAGGGTTGACCTTGTATGCCTGGCGGGTTTCATGAGAGTGCTTAAAAAACATTTCATAGAAAGTTTCAGGAACAGGATTGTCAATATACATCCTTCACTTCTGCCGGCATTTCCCGGGCTCGAAAGTTGGAAACAGGCGCTTGATTACGGCGTGAAATTTGCCGGATGCACTACCCACTTCGTGGAAGACAAGATAGATGCAGGCCCCATCATAATGCAGGCGGTTGTTCCGGTATTGAAGGATGATTCGCCCGGGATTCTGCATGCGAGAATACAGGAAAAAGAACATATAATATATCCTTTGACAGTCAGGCTGATAGCCGAAGGACGCCTGAGCATTTCAGGGAAAAAAGTATACATAAATTCATAAAAAGTCCATAAAGGAGCAGGAAAAAAATGTCCAGAGAAAAGATATCAATAAGGAAAGCCAGAATAACCGATTCAAATTACATCAAAAATCTGGTCAATCGCTATGCAGATGAAGGTGTTATGCTTCCCATATCGATAAACCAGATTTATGAAAGGCTGAGGAACTTTTCAGTGTTGGAAAAAAACGGCCATATAATAGGATGCGGTGCATTGAAAATCGTATGGAAAGACCTCGGGGAAATAAGGTCGGTGGCCATAGCGCGCTCACAAAAAAAGAAAGGATACGGTAGAATATTGATTAAGGAACTGCTCGAAGAAGCAAAGAGCATTGATTTAAAAAAAGTTTTTGTTCTCACGTATGTACCTTCTTTTTTTGAAAAACTGGGATTTAAAAAAATATCAAAATCCAAGCTGCCCCACAAGGTTTGGATTGACTGCATAAACTGTCCCAAATTCCCCAGGTGCGATGAAATAGCAATGCAGATTGAACTGGAAAAATGAAAAAAATAATGTTATTATTATCAGCTGTTTCTGTCATGGCATGTATTTTCAGGCCGGCCGAAGCAAGGATACTCATAGGTGATAATATTTGCATCGAAAAACCTTCATTCGAAGAGATTTTGACGATAGGCGACGAAATTCAAATAAAAAGCAGCCTCGGCGAGGAATTCGCAGGTATAGGCAGAATAATAACAGCCGATACCGACATAGACAGAGATTTCATCGGAGTGGGTATGAAAATTGATTTTAGAGGAACTTCGAAAGGAGATGTTGTTCTAATAGGCAACAACATAAAAGCCGAAGGGAAAATCGCAGGCAGTATGACTGCATTCGGAAAAAACATCAGGATTAAAACATTCGTGGAAAACAACCTGAGAGCAAGCGCCGAAAACATAGAAATCGAGGCAGACGTGAAAGGCAAAACTACCCTATGGGGCAAGGATATTTTCATCGGGGGCAGGTATAACGATATTGTCATATACGGAAATAACGTGATTTTCAGAGAGGATACGGTAATAGAAGGAGACCTCACATACAGCACGCCCGTAAAAAAAGACCTTGCGTTACTCAACGTGAAAGGAAATGTAATATGGAACAAGCCCTTCACAGAAAGGATAAAGGAAAAGACTCCTATAGAGAAACTTAAGAAACTTTACCTCTTTTTTTCTCTCCTTTTTCCTGTTCTTATAATGCTCGGGTTCTTTCCAAATCTTTTCAAACAGACAACCTATATATCCGGACACAGTTTCATCAAATGTTTCATTAGCGGATTAATGCTCATAATACCTATATTGATAGCCATCCCAATAATATTCATAACAATAATAGGCGCACCCCTCGGTTTAATCGTAACATCCCTGTTTCTTTCCTTAATATATGTTTCAAGGGTTTTCCCTGCCATATTTATAGGCAGGACGATATTTTTCAAATTTAAGGACAGCACGCCGATATGGGTGTTATCAACATTTGCAGGCATATTCCTTTTCACGGCAGTATCAATACACCCAACAGCCAAGATACTGCTTAATCTTATTTTTATACCCGCAGGATTTGGCGCCCTTTTCATGGGAAGGATCAGCCTTATAAAAAGACTCAAAAAAGAAGGAGTGCTTTGAGATAAATAAATCATAACCCCTCACAGTGAAAGGGATACATGGCAGAGTTCGGGATAAACCCCTCACAGT
>DAOQVZ010000038.1:0-10777 GCA_035341815.1 bacterium | reverse complement strand
AACCCCTCACAGTGAAAGGGATACATGGCAGAGTTCGGGATAAACCCCTCACAGTGAAAGTTTATCAGAGAAGAGGAAAGGCAAAAATAAAATCAGCGCCCTTCGCCTGAAAGTCAATCAAGAAAGAGCTCAGGATAAAGGGTAAAGGAGAAAGAAATGAAGATAGTGCTCGCGTATTCAGGAGGACTGGACACATCGGTTGCGATAGAGTGGCTGAAAGATAAATACAATGCGGAAATAATAGCTTATACCTCAAACGTAGGCCAGACAGACGACCCCGTGAAACTTGAGAAAAAAGCCATAAAGACAGGCGCAAGCAAATTTTATTTTGACGACCTGAGAGAAAAATTTGCTGAAAGTTACATAATCCCTTCTTTAAAAGCAGGAGCGGTTTACCAGGACAGGTATCCGCTTGCAACCGCACTGTCAAGGCCTCTTATCACTGAAGGCATGGTAAAAGTCGCATTGAAGGAAAAAGCTGATGCAGTAGCGCACGGCTGTACGGGAAAAGGAAACGACCAGGTAAGATTTGAACTCTCCACAAGGTATCTCGCTCCTCATATAAAGGTAATAGCACCACTGCGGGAATGGGAATTCAAGTCAAGGGAAGAAGAAATGGACTATGCCCGGAAAAACAATATCCCGGTACCTGTCACAAAAGCAAAACCTTACAGCATAGACTGGAACCTGTGGGGAATATCCATTGAATGCGGTATGCTCGAAGACCCATGGAACGAACCTCCCGAAGATGCCTACCAGATAACATCGTCTCCGGAGAAGGCGCCCTCAAAACCGGAGTATGTTATTATACGGTTTGAAAAAGGCGTTCCTGTTGCTTTGAACGGAAAAACCATATCTCCCATAAAATTGATTGAAAAATTAACAGAGATGGGCGGAAAACATGGAGTTGGCAGGATAGACATGGTTGAAGACAGGCTCGTGGGAATAAAATCAAGAGAGATATACGAAGCCCCTGCGGCAACGATACTTCACACTGCACACTGCGAACTGGAAAAACTTGTATTTTCAAGAGACCTGTTCGAATTCAAAAAAATGGTATCTCAGAGGTATGCACAGCTGGTATATTTCGGACAGTGGTTTTCTCACATAAAGGAATGCATGGACTCCTTCGTGGAAGAAAGCCAGAAGTTCGTGACAGGCGAGGTGAAAGTCAAACTTAACAGGGGAAACTGCACAGTCACAGGAAGAAAGTCGCCGTTCTCCCTTTACAGCGAAACCCTCGCGACATACACGGAAAAAGACATGTTTGACCACAAGGCGTCGGACGGTTTCCTCGAAATATTCGGACTTCCTTCAAAGCTGGAGGGAGCTCGCGAAAGGAAGAAAAGGGGTTAGCTTCCGGCCGCCATGGAAACTATCTGCGGCAATCGGTGCCCGGGCAATTTTCCTTTCGCTAAAACCTTTGCAAAATTCCCGGCAAGTATTTTCTTTTTATCTTCAATATCCAGCCGTGTATAGATGCACCAGCCCAGCTGGGGCCTGGGGTCGCGCATGGAAGCATCCGTACCGAAAATAACGCGGTCAGAGCCTGCCGTGCGGCACAGCCATTCAATAATGCCGTTGGGAACACTTGTAAAAGTAATCTCTGCCATTATATTGGGATATTTCAATATTGATTCTGCCACCAGCTTCGCAAATTTCCAGTCAGAACAGGAATGGGCGATAAGAAAAGTGGCATTGGGGTATCTTGAGGCAAGGTCTTCCACACAATTGATACCGGCCTTGTTTGTGGCAATATGTAGAAGCCCGTATAGACTCTGCCTGTCGGCAAACTCCCAGTAAGCATTATATCCCCTGTCATTATAGGACATATCACTGAAATGGTAGGGTTTGCATCCCCTGAATCCGAGCTCAAGATGCAGATGTCGGCACAGTTCAACGATTTCTTCTTCTGTCTGCTGTACGGGATTGCATGTTGAAAGGCCCACTATCTCTTCGGGGGCTGACTTTACCGCATCGGCAACAACCTGGTTGGCATGTGTTATCAATTGTCCCACAGGACCAACCCACGACATCACGGCGGCCATGTCTATTCCTATATGGCGGTTGATTTTCAATATCCCTTTCAGGTCTCCTTCTGGCATAAGGTAACTCGCACCTATTCCCTGAAGTCCCTGGTGAAGAACATGGCAGTGCGCATCGATAACGGGAACGGGCAGGGGTTTTCCGCGGCCCGCAGTTTCAACTATTATATCAACGGATTCAGCTTCCTTGACAGCCGTATCAGGAGATTTATCAAGCAGATTTGCAAGGTTTTTACCCGCAAACTTCTCCACTTTTTTCCCCTCAAGAAGAGAAAAATCCACAAAACCACGCGCCGCCCCTGCAGAACACCTGAGAAGCCCGGATCCGAACAGCAGCCTCTCTATACCGTACCTTTCGCTGAACACTTCCAACGCCCGGTTTCCCTGGAACTTGTGGAATTCGAGAAAAGCGTTGGGGCAGGCATCCATTACTGAAGATATCAACCTCCAGTAGTTTGCCCACCTTACTTCTCCGATTACGACGGGACATTTGTTAAAAATCCTGCAGAATTCCAGGAGGTTTTCATAAGTCGGAACAATATCTTTTATATTGAGAAGTATCGGAATTCTTCTTCCGTTTAAATAATCGGCGAGAGGGCCGAGAACATCCCTGTGAACAGGATATCCCTGTTTTGCCGGAACCATCCATACCGCTCTTATATCCTCCCCCTCCATCATCTTTTGAAGTTCTTTCGGCTCGGGGAAATCTCCGGCCTGGTGAGGCATGACAAGCCAGCAGGGAAAAAGACGTTTCCTGTAAGCGGATATTTCCTTAACAAGCATCCGGTTTACAAACATGGGGTCGTAATGATATCCCTGTTCATGTCTTACAAGTGCGCCGGTGATTCCGTAAAAATCCATCTCCTCCACAAGCTGTTCCAGCTTAAACTTTTCTTCGGGTTCCCTGCCCGGTCCCGGCCCGTACATCGTCCAGCTGTCAAATATCATTGTTCCAGCCACTTTCGCCTCCCTGTTTCCGGATTCTTAACAGTATTTGTTATATCAGTTCCTTCCTGCACATTGAAATCTTGCGGAACGCATCTATTACCTGCTGGAGATATTCCTCGTCAAAAAGTCTGTCTCTGAAGTTATTGATGCTGATTCTTTCATCAAGGGACCTGTCCGCCGCGGGGAAAGTCCAGTTTGAATACCTGTCAGCCTCCTTCAGGTAGTGGTCCCATAATGGACTGCATGGAGATGGAACCTTCGCATGGAGAAGCGGCTGCCTCACAAGGGGAAGGTAACCCGCACGTCCGGGAGAAGCTTCCACGCCTTCTGCCTGAAGGGCTTCAATGACTCTCTTCCTGCTTATGCCCTGAAAATCGTCCGGGTAAAAACGGACGAGATAGTTAAGCCACGCCACTTTTGTCGCATACGGCGCAATAAATGGGCCTTTGAAACCGTCTATCTTTTCAAGCCCGGCGCTCGTGTAATTGCAGCTTTTCATCTGCAGGGAATTGCGGTGTTCCATGTATTTCTTTTCAACCCTCGCCATTTCTATGGCCAAAGGATGCGCCCTGTACTTGAACGAAACGTTCATTACCGGGGTATCGCCTGCTCCCAAATACGGCCGGTATTCCGGCAAACTGAGGGAATTCACCCTTTCAAAATGACCCAGGAATATCGCCCTTTCGTAATATTCCAGGCTGCCTGTGGATAAAATTCCTGCTTCGCCTCCCGTCATGAGCTTCTGTCCCTGGAGGCTGAAACATCCTATATCGCCGATGGAACCGACCTTTTTCCCCTTATATTCCGTTCCGTGGGCATGGGAACAGTCTTCTATTACTGCGAGATTATGTTTCCCTGCAATATCTTTTATCCTGTCCATATCGGCAGGATGGCCGTAACAGTGCGTAACGCTTATCGCCCTTGTTCTTTCCGTTATCTTTTCCTCTATCAGCTCCGGGTCTATATTCAACGTGAGGGGATCTATGTCGCAGAAAACGGGAATCCCCCCTGCCGTGATAATAGAAGCCACTGAAAGATGCGTATGCACGGGCGCTATAATTTCATCGCCCGTTTCTTTAACCACCCCGAAATAGGCGGCATGCAGGGTAGATGTCCCGTTGCACTGGGCAAGTGCGTAACTTGTGCCTATATAATCAGCCCATTCCTTTTCAAAATCAAGAACAGTTGACGACCTTGATATCATTCTCTTTTTTATAAGTTTGCTTACCTCTGATACTTCTTCATTAACCATTTCTTCATATACGGGGTCCTTCTGAGATTTCTTTACTACTGCCTTCTTTCCTCCTGTTATAGCAAGTTTTCCCATTTAGTCAGCTCCTTTGCTGATTTCACCGTTATTAATCAGCCCCAAAAGTTTTCTTGTATAATCGTCTGCCATTATAACCATATAGCAGGAAACAAGCACCACAAGCATGCCTGCAAACTCACGAGAAGTAAAAGACTCGCGGAAAACTGCAATGCCCAGAATAAGATTGAAAACCGGTGTAAGCATGGATATCAGAGAGCCGGTGGAAACGGTACTGAACTTATAGGCATATGTCATCATCAACTGACCTGCCGTTGCGGTAATGCCTATAGCCAGCAGTATCAGACCGCCTCCTATGCCCATCTTGACAGGCACGAGATTCGCAGGAATCATAACCAGCCAGAAACCTATTGCGCACTGGGCAAAAAAGACGCTGTAAGCTGATTCCGTTTCCCGTGCTTTCTTGATTATCACGTATGCAATACCTGAAAAAACGGCTCCCAGGATAGCAATGAAATCTTTTGATTTTATAACGCCTGCAGCTTCTGAACCTATCATAAGATATAAACCGCAGAAAGCCACAGCTATAAAAACCGCCTTCACAAGAGAGATTCTTTCCTTCAATACCACGATACTTAGAATTGTCGCAAAAACAGTGGACAAATGGCTTATAATTGTTCCCCTTGCCAGGCCGATATTCGATATGGACCAGTAATACAAGAAAACGGCAATACCGCCGCATATTCCGCGAAATACAAGCAGTATGGGCCTGGTGAAATCAAGCTCTATTTTTCTGGTAATGGCAAGTGTTCCAAGTATGGCCATGCCGATTGAAAACCTGAACATTGTGGTTTTGTAAGAATCTATGTAAGACGCATACTTTATCAGAAAAGACATGATGGAAAAAATAAAGCTCGAACCCACAAACCACCATATGGATTTCCTGCCAGAACTCATTCATCGCTCCTGCAATTATTTGGATTTGCGGACTATTGTTATTTTTTTTAAAAACACGGGCTCAAGAGGCTTGTCTCTCTGGTCTCTTTTGACTTTTGATATCTGGTCAACGACACCCTGCCCTTCCGTAACCTGCCCGAAAATGGTATGCCTGTTATTGAGCCAGGGCGTTTCCGCAACTGTGATGAAAAACTGGGAGCCGTTTGTATTGGGTCCGCTGTTAGCCATGGCAAGACGCCCGGGCCTGTCGAATACAAGTTTAGCAGAAAATTCATCCCCGAAATTGTATCCGGGGCCGCCTATCCCGATACCCAGAGGGTCCCCGCCCTGAACCATGAAACCTGGAATAACTCGGTGAAATACGGTGCCGCTGTATAGATTTTTTTTCACTTTCTGTCTTGAAGCGGGGTCAGTCCACTCCTTGGTACCCTCGGACAGTCCTATGAAATTGGCAACTGTATTTGGAGCCGCTTCCGGATAAAGAAGACACGTAAAGTTCCCCTTGCTTGTTTCGAATACTGCGTAAACTTCCTCTTTTGCTGCCTTCTGTTCAGCTGAAAGGGTAAGCGCCGCCAGAGCCATTACAACTGCAATTTTTTCAATATTCATGATTCCTCCCTTGATTGGTATTTTTTTCCATAAGGTTAAACAGAACTTATTATCTTGAGCCATACTTCCCTGATTCTCGGCCCGTCAAATTCACACAAGAAAATCCCCTGCCAAATTCCAAGCTGCAGCTGGCCGTTTTCAACAAAAACTGGCAGAGATTGTCCCATCAGAACCGACTTGATATGGGCGTCAGAATTACCCTCGGAATGGGTATAACCGTTTTTAAAGGGAACAATCTCTTCAAGTTTTCTCAGGATATCGGCTCTGACGGAAGGGTCTGCATTTTCATTGATTGTCAAGCCGCAAGTGGTATGAGGCGTATAAACATGCATGATGCCGTCTTTTATACCGGCCGACCTGACAAAGGCAAATATCTCATCGGTAATATCGACAATATCGGTTCTTTTCGCGGTTTCTATCTTTAGTTTCTTCATTTAACCGTCCCATAAAACTTATCCTGCTATTATAAGTTTATGCGAAAAAGCCTGTACCTCTTGAACTGCCATGTGCAAAAGAAAATCCAATCGCCTTTTCATCTATTTCCCTGCTCTAATTTCCTCAATACACATTTTTTTTCAAGACAGGCTTGCTTTATATTGTAAAACATATCGGCCAATATATCAATTTTGAAAATTCTCTTCTCATAAACAGTTAAAACTGATATAATTTTATCAAGGAGAACCCATGGAAAAAAGGATAAAGGAACTTGTAAAATTGCTTAATTATTATAATTACATGTACTATGTGGAAAATAATCCGGTTGTCAGCGATACTGAATATGACAGGCTTTACAGGGAACTTGCCGACCTGGAATTAAAATATCCTCATCTTCAGAAAGAAAATTCTCCCATAAGAAAAGTTGGAGGAGAACCTCAGGAAGGCTTCGCACCAGTTGAACACTCTATTCCCATGCTCAGCATAGATAATACATACTCGAAAGAAGAACTTGAATCCTTTGACAGCAGGTTGAAAAAAGCTGCAGGAATCACATCCGATATAGAATATGTCGTAGAATTGAAATACGACGGCGTTGCAGTCTCTCTCATTTACAGGAACGGAAAACTTGAAAGGGCAGCAAGCAGGGGCGATGGACAGAGGGGTGATGACATAACGGAAAATGTCAGGACAATAAAAACACTGCCTCTTGTTATTGATTACATAAATCCCGTTGAACTGAGGGGAGAAATCTACATGAGGAAAGACGATTTTGCAAGACTCAACGCCGAAAGGAAAAAAGAGGGACAGCCTCTTTTCGCGAACCCGCGAAACGCAACGGCGGGCTCGCTTAAAAACCTTGATGCAAGAACAGTTGCTGCCAGGAACCTTCAGGTATTCATTTACCAGTCTTTTACTGAAAAAGAACATCAAACGCACTGGGAAAACCTTCAATTCATAAGAAGAACAGGATTTCCCGTAAATTCTTCAAACATGCTTGCAAAAAACATTTCAGATGTCATTGATTATTGCAGCAGTTGGCAGGGGAAAAAACATATTCTGCCTTACAATATAGACGGCATGGTGATAAAAGTCAATTCGCTCGCCCTTCAGAGAAAACTCGGAACGACTTCAAAATCACCCCGATGGGCGGTTGCCTATAAATTCCCGGCTGAACAGGTCACCACTACGCTCGAAGACGTAATCGTGCAGGTCGGGAGAACAGGCATGCTTACTCCCGTAGCACAGCTTGTTCCGGTTCAACTTGGGGGCACAACCGTATCGCGTGCAACATTGCACAATTTCGAGGAAGTGGAAAGACTTTCTCTCAGGATAGGCGACAGGGTGCTGATTGAAAAGGGAGGAGAAATAATACCCAAAATAGTAAAAAACATTCCGGAGGCAAGAAACGGAACCGAAAGAGAAATAACTATTCCGGCAACATGCCCGGTTTGCAACAGCCGTACTGTAAGAGATGAAAAAGAAGTGGCTGTCAGGTGCCCGAATATCCGGTGTCCCGCACAGGTAAAAGAAAGAATACTCCATTTCGCATCAAGAAAGGCAATGGACATTGACGGACTGGGAGAACAGTGGGTTAACATATTCGTTGACAAGGGTATCCTGTCCGACTGCGCAGATATTTATTACATAAGGAGCGAACAGCTTTTAAACCTCGAAGGGATGGCTGAAAAATCTGCCGCAAATCTGCTTGAAGGAATAGAGAAAAGCAAAAACAGGCCTTTATCCAGGCTGATATTCGGGCTGGGAATAAGACACATCGGAACCCGTGCGAGCGAAATTCTCGCCGAAAAGTTCAGCTCATTGGATATGCTTGCTGAAACAGATGCAGATACTTTGTCCTCCATAAATGAAATAGGGCCGGTTATGGCAGAAAGCATAACGGTATTCTTCAGCCTGGATGAAAACATGCAGGTCATAGAAAAACTGAGGAAAGCAGGAGTCAATACCTCAATGCAACAAAAAGAAAAACTCCACAACAGCCTTTTCATGGAAAGAACTTTTGTCGTAACGGGCACCCTGAAAAACTATACGAGAACAGGAATATCGGAGCTTATCAGGAAACAAGGCGGAAAAGTCACAAATACTTTGTCAGGCAATACAGATTACCTCGTAGTGGGAAGCGAGCCCGGGTCCAAATTACAGAAGGCTCAAAAACTGAATGTCAGGATAATCGACGAAGAAGAATTTGAAAAAATGATAGAAAAAGGCACCGAAAAGCCCGATGAAAAATAAAAACCAATTGGAACAATATGTAAAGTATTTCCTTCAGCATCTCAGGGTTGAAAGGAACCTTTCGGAAAATACTCTTGAAGCTTACTCAAGAGATATTCAAAAATTTACCGATTTTCTAACGAAGAAAGGATATACCCTGAGAAATATGGAAACAGGCTCAATGACACTATTCATACTTTACCTGAAAAGGTTCAGCCTGTCTTCATCAACTATCGTTAGAACACTTTCAACCGTTAGAAGTTTTTATAAATTTCTTGTGGGGCATAAACTCATAAAAACATCTTCTTTCCTCATAGAATCTCCGAAAATAGAAAGAGCGCTTCCTGAAATTCTCAGCAGGGACGAAATATCTCAAATAATAACCTCCGCTTCCATGAAAAAAGGCAAGATACGCGACTTGGCAATAATAGAACTCCTCTACGGAGCAGGCTTAAGGGTTTCTGAAATCACGGGGATAAAAATAGAGGATATATCATTGGAAAACGGGACAATAAGGATAAGAGGCAAGGGTAACAGGGAGAGAATCGCTTTTCTTAACAGGAATTCTCAGGACGCAATAAAAAAGCATATTGAAGAAAGGGCCGCCGGGAAAAAATCCGGCATAACTTCTTACCTGTTTATTAATAACAGGGGGGGGAAAATATCGAGGCAGACCATTTGGAAAATAATAAAAAAGAGCAGCCCTGCTGAAAAGAACGTAACACCTCATACTTACAGGCATTCATTCGCAACCCATCTTCTTGAAGAAGGGCTTGACCTGAGAATTGTACAGGAACTGCTCGGACATAAAACCCTGGCAACCACAGAAATATACACACACATAAATAAAAGGCATATTAAGAAAATATACAAGAAATATCATCCCCGCTCATAAAAAGGAAATTTTGCCAGTATCGCGTATGTAGGGTAAAATAAGTTTTAAGTCTCTAATTCGGCTTTGTGCTTTATTTATAAATTAATTACGCCTTTTTCAAACCATGGAGGTCTATTATGAAAAACGTATTGCAGATGAATTATTGGACCATAGGCGGTTTCCACGCAGAAACGCCAGTGGAAAAAGCACTTCGGGAAATCAAGAAAATGGGCCTTGACGGGCTTGAATTAACCTATGGAGCCGGAGAATTCGCACCCGGCATCACGGAAAATAAATGCAGGGAATTGCGGAGGATTGCGAAAGAACTTTCTGTGAAGATAGTCACCTGCGGGACAGATTTCTACATGCACACTCCCCTTGCTTCAACTTCAAAGGCAAAAAGAAAGAAATCCGTGGAATTCAGCAAGAGATATTTTAATGACTCGGCTATGATAGGAGCGAAAATCTGCCTCGTGGTTCCCGGCTCCGTATGGGTGCCGTGGGATTCAAAACAACCCGTGGTCCCGTACAAGACAGTATGGGAAAATTCTCTTGAGGGCGTCAATTCCGTTATTCCGGCAGCCCGCGATGCAGGAGTAAAAATAGGAATAGAAAACGTATGGAACGGTTTTGTAACCGACCCCATTGCATTGAAAACATTTATCGACCAGTTCAAGAGTAATTGGGTGGGTTCCTATTTTGATGCAGGAAACTGCATTATCAATGGTTTTCCCCAGCACTGGATTGAGATTCTCGGCAAGCGAATCATTGCCGTCCACATCAAGAACTTCAAAAGAAACGACTACGCGGGCGGACTTCATTGTTTCGGAGATAACCTTCTTGAAGGAGATTTAGACTTCACTGCTGTAAAGCGCGCACTTCAAAAGGTAAAATATCAAGGGCCTATTACTGTAGAAATGGTGCCTTTCTCAAGAGAACCTAACCTTGTTCTACCTGACATGAAGCTCGCTTATGATACAGCGAAAAAAATGCTTAAACTTTTCAGATAAAACAACCTAATGAAACAAAAAAAAAGGGCAGGGAAATTACTCCCTGCCCTTTTAAATTAATCTATGGTTAAGCCTCACGACCGATTAGTACTCCTCCGCTTAAACCCTTACGGGTCTTACACTTGGAGCCTATCAACCATGTAGTCTGCATGGGGTCTTCAGTCTGCTACTCTCATAGCAGAGGGAAACCTAATCTTGAGGGGGGCTTCCCACTTAGATGCTTTCAGCGGTTATCCCTTCCGAACATAGCTACCCAGCGGTGCCACTGGCGTGACAACTGGTGCACCAGAGGTTCGTCCATCCCGGTCCTCTCGTACTAAGGACAGCTCCTCTCAAGTATCCTAACGCCCACAGTGGATAGGGACCGAACTGTCTCACGACGTTCTGAACCCAGCTCACG
>DAOQVZ010000037.1:0-19423 GCA_035341815.1 bacterium | reverse complement strand
GGATTTTCTCTCCTGAAAGGCGTACTGCCCTGCCTGCAACACCCGGGACGAATTCGAGGGGTGCCGCCGGTTTTGCGGCAACCGGCCCGGGTCCGTGGATTAATCCGCTTGAACCCGGCAGGATATCCGGTGTGCCAAAAGAAACTACCGGCTCTACATTAAGGAGTTTTACGAATACGGGCGTGCTGAGACCTTCGAAATTATGTATGTGGTATTCAATTTTCCATATCCCGTCTTTGCCTGCCGCGGGCAGGGTAAATCTACCTATGTTCTTGTTCGACGCCTCTATGACAGTTAAGCCGTCGGGAGATATGACTGAGGCAGGCCTGCCCAGGAATATCTCGAGTTTTTCCAGTCCCCGCGGTACCCTGAAGAAGGCAGGCATACCTTCACCGGAACGTCCGTAGGGTTTTTCTCCCGAATGCTCCCCGAAAGAGACAGACCAGAATCCCTCGGGGCAGTAGAGTGCGGTCTTCTGCGCAGTTGAATCGTGAAGTGTGAATGTGGTTCCAGGGGCGAAAGTCAGAAGATAGAGGCCGCTCTCGGCATCAGCCGGCATGCCGACAGACACATAGATGCTTTTCCTGCCGGTGGAAGGGAATTCCTTCGGCCTGTCTTGAAAGTATTTCCCTGATGCCATCTGCCTCTCTTCTTCAAGTCGGATTCCACTTACCTGAACACCACCTGACAGGGAAGTAACAACGGGTTTCCTTTCCGAATCCCTTGTCTTGATATAAAAATTGAGAATTGTATCCTTTCCCTTTTCATGGCTGAAAACGACCTTTGAATCCGGGACTTCCATGGGCTTTACTATCAGCGGGGTGGTTTTGCCGCTCCATCCCTTTTCCGCTATAAGCTTCAGTGCTGTCGGTATCCCTATAAAAGGATTGTGGTACTCGTAGTGTCCCAAAAAGATATTGGACCTCGGACCGCCGAATATGGAGTTGATGTAAAGGTTTGGCCAGCTCAGTACGTTTTCCGGCTTCTGGGCAAGGTCACTTTCAAGCGAATTCTTGCTGCTGTAGTAGAGCATGTCCCGGAGGGCCTGTTCGACAACTATCCTGTCCCTTTCATTCCCCGTAGTCCAGTAGGCGATGGAATGTACGAAACCGTCGTAATTCTTGTAGGAGATAGCCCTTCTTCTTCTGTCAAACCGGTACCTCTGGTCAAGAAGCTTGAGGAATCCTTCCTTTGCAACCTCGTCGCCAGTTTCAAGGTAGTATTCTATGAGGTTGTGGCTCGCCCTGTGGTCCTTGTACTGGGAACCGTAATGGTTTTCAAAGAGCCTGATGCCGTTCTGGCTGTTCATGTCAACCGTCTCGCTTACAATCTCCCGTGCCGCCTTTACTGCTTCCTCGTCCCAGTCCATAAGCATGAGTGTTACCAGGGTCCTTATGCCCGTAGCGTGGAACTGTTTCGGGGATTCTTTTGGCCTCCATCCATTTTTCCTGAAGGACTCCTTTATAGTTTTAAGGATGTCGAGTGAGTATTCGTCGCCCGTCAACCAGTATTCGAGAAGCCAGTTACCCACGTCTCCCGCATCTATGACATAAGTAATTGTTTTATTTCCCCAGAAAAGGGGAAGCCTTCCTTCCAATCCTCTTGCACCGTTCGTGGGTACGAATCCTCCCTTTTTCTTGCCGGGAGCGTCTGCGTGTGCCACGTACCAGTCTGCCGAGAACCTGCTTAGCCTGTGTCCCCAGTTGTAATACCTGCGCTCACCGCTTCTGGCATAAAGGCGCCATGGCTCGCGCTTTACTCCGTATTCCCTCAGGCTTGATATGACCTGAAAGATAGACATTACCTTGTTGTTGCCCGATGAGTAGCTCCTGTCGGGGTAACATCCCCAGGCCATGTACCCGTTCATGGGGAATGCGTACAGAGGTATTATAAACCTGTCCCACAGGTCGGAAAGAAGGGCTTCCTCCCTGGGGAACCTGGCGGTATCCTTGTGGTGCATGGGATATCCCATGGCCTCTGTTGAACACATCCTTTTTGGCTCTGCCATGGCGAGGGGCGGCCTGGATGCCGCGGCGGCGGGTTTGTCAACCTTCTCCCTTGAGTATCCGCCTGTCGACGGCATGAACCATATGTCGTGGGTGCGGGCGGCTCCCTGCGCATTGCTCTTGACTGCTTCGAGGTCCCTGTCCGAGGGTTTTTTGAGCATTACGTCGGCCCATTCCTGTAGGTACTCCCTGACAACCGTCTTTGCCCTGAAATCAAGCTCTCTTCCAGACCTGCCGGACCACATTACAGCCCTTGCTCCTCCCTGCCCGAATGATAATTCCTTCGGAAACCTCTCTGCGAGCCATGGCATTACCAGGGTTATCCCGTAATCTCCGTAATCTCCGTAAGCCCAATCGCCTGCAATCCGGACATCTTCAGCCGTTACGTCCCTGCCCCCCGAAGACGCTCCTATAACGGCCCTGTAGTCCCTTTGAGCGAAATGGGGATAGGAATCCTGTAGAATGTACATCTCGCGGCCCATGGCCGATATCTTTTTCACCGTCTCCCGTGCGCCCGGTTCCGAAACGGGGAAGTAAACGTCCGACGGTGCGCCCGGTGTTTTAAACTCCAGCCCGTAGTCCCTTATCCATACATTATTGGTATCCTCGGTAAAGACTATGGAATGTGTAATGCGCATGTAAGCCGTGCCAGCGGCCATGTAAATCCACGTCTCGGCCCTTGCAATCCTTTCTCCTCTGTCTGTCACGTACCACCCCGAACGCTTGAGAACAAGCCTCCCGGGACCTTCCTTGAGTATGACATTCTCTATGGCAGAATCTTTTCCCCTGACAAATGCCTTCCTGCCGCTGTTGTCTACCAGGTATGTTCCGCCGCCTGAATTATCAAGCACCTGCCTTCTCGTATTTCCCGAGATTACCCACGCCCTGTCCGGAAGAAGCATGTCGGGCTCGAACTGGTATATTGCCGCTCCCGTGTCTACGCTCAAGCCTCCGTCAGGCCGTTTCTCGACTTTCAGGGGAGCAGGATGGGTTGCCCTTTTGATTCCCTGGCCGTATTCCGCGCGGTAGCTTGATCCGGGAGATGCTGTGAATCCTGCAAGGACCCAGCGCAGGCTTCCGTCCTTCCACGTAGCCGCAACGTCAACCTGGCATGGTACCTCTCGTTCGCCAGACATTATCCGTATGGATGAGGGATCGATGAGCTCTCCCCGCCCGAAGGGAAGACTGGCCACGATAGGCCATGGACCATCGAATCCGGATGAATCATTTACCTGAAGCGGGAATTCTCCCGCAGATGCGGATTTATAAAGAAAGATACATAACATTAAAATGAAAAACCTGTACATCTTCATTTTTATTCCTCCTGTCGGTCCGTGTCAGGCCATCATACGTGTTGCTCATGTCCGTGAATTCAACTGTTTTAACCTTGAATTCTAACTTGCTGTCTACATTTTGCACGGGTATCTCTTGCGTGTCAAAGAAGAATCCGCAAAACACTCTGTTCGCAGATACAAGTAAGATTGCTGATTTTCTCAACAGGCTTCTTGACGCTTTGCCATGTGTTTTTTTAAGCAGTAAAATGTCCGAAGCGGTATCCATTAAAACGGAAACAACCGGCTTTCTCTTCGGCCTCGCTTCCGGGCGGTCTTGCTCCGATTGCATTGCATAGATATAAAGCTGTTGCTTCTATGACTTTGCTCATGATTTCTTTTTCTGTGATTTTATGATTATTGCCAGAGTATCTCCCTTATCCGAATAGGGATGCATTTCCGCCAGGTCGGCGTCGCAAAATCTCCTGTGGTGGCCGTAAACGTACAGGTACCCGTCAACAGGCGCTTTTATCTCTTTTGTTTTGAGAGTCCTGTCGCTGAAAAGTGTTCCAAGAATATCTCCTTTCTTCACATAATCGCCAACTGACAATCCGGATTCGGCAAAAAGTCCCTCGTTTGGCGCTTTAACAGGCACCTGTTTTGTTTTGCTTTCTAAAACCATGACGGTTTCTTCCATTCCTTCAGGTTTTCCGCGGAACATCCCGATATGCTTGGAGCAATTGCTGAGCATCCTGACACCTCGCACGACTTCTTTTTCGTACAGCACGTACTGTCCGGAAAATTCCATGTCAAGCCCAATGCGTCCGGTCGCCCTGAAAAGCATTCCGAGCGTGCATGGGAAACCGGGTATTTTACCTGTTGCAGTCTCGGTACCAGGCCTGACGGAAATAGCAGGCAGGGCAGCCGCCTTTGATATGCTCATGATATCTTTTCTTTCGTCTGAAAGCGCCGCCGTAACGGTGAAACGGCTCCAGCAGTGCATGTCTATAAGATGGGTCGCCTGCTTGACAATTTTATTGTATAGAACATGCGTTACCTGGGAAGGTTCATTGCCATCAGGGTCTCCGGGCCAGGTGCAGTTTATATTGTCATGCAGGTCGAAACGAAGTATCTTTTTCTCTGCATCCCAGATTTCCCTTCCCTTGGGATGGGCAAGTGTCGACACGATATGAGGCCTTCGGTTCCATAGCGCGAGGGGATTTGCGAAGGGAATCATTATCATTCGCCCTTTAACTATATTTTTCTCCGCAATTGGACAGAACCTTCTTATCACTTCGCTTCCGTGCACTTCGTTTCCGTGTAAAGCAGCTGTTATAAGAAGTATCGGCCCTTCTTTTCCCGAATCTATCTCCCAGTAAGCTATCTTGAATTCGGGCCTGCCTTTAATTTTTACGGGCAAATATTTCGTTTTCGCTTTTGCCATTTGTTCATCCTCCTGTGTTAGATGAATTAGATGAAATTTATTATTTCTTCTTAGAAGATTGTACAATTATTGCCAGTGTGTCTCCCTTGTCGGCATATGGATGAGTATCAGCCAGGTCCACGTCGCAGAATCTCCTGTTATGTCCGTAAGCATATAGATACCCGTTCATGGGCGCTTTGATTTTGACAGTCTTTAGCGTCCTGTCGCTGAATAGAATCCCGAGAAGACTTCCCTTTTTCACATAATCGCCATTGGAAAGACCGTTTTCCACAAACAATCCGTTTTCAGGCGCCGTAACGGTAACTTCCTTTGCGTTTTTATCTTTGAATATCACGGTTTCTTCAAGTCCCTCGGGTTTCCCCTTGAACATCCCGAGATATTTCGAACAGTTACTGAGCATTCTTACACCTCTCTCCACCTCTTTTTCAACAATAATGTATTGTCCTGAAAATTCCATGTCGAATCCAATCCGTCCCGTTGATTCAAAAAGCATGCCGATTGTGCAGGGAGGCTTAGGAATCCCCGGTTTTTCAGGCTTCAGCTTGCTCACATATATCGCAGGAAGCGCGGCTGCCCTTACAAAATCTATTATTTTTTCATCATCGCTGCAAAGACCGGCAGTAATAACGAAACGCTGCCAGCAGTGCATGTCTATCAGGTGGGTTGCCTGCTTGACAAGTTTTTCGTATAAAACGTGGGTTATCTGCTCTGCCTCATTGCCTTTCGGATTACCGGGCCACGTGCAGTTGATATTGTCCCTTAAATCAAAACGCATTATCTTTTTTTCTGCGTCCCATATTTCCTTGCCCTTGCCGTGAGCGAGGGTTGAAATGATATGCGGCCTCCTGTTCCATAGAGCAAGAGGATTGGCAAACGGAACGAGAATCATCCGTCCCTTCACGAGTTTCTTTTCGGCTATGGGGCAGAACCTTCTCATTACCTCGCTTCCCTGGACCTCGTTTCCGTGAAAAGCAGCGGTAATAAGGAGAACCGGCCCCTTTTTACCTGAATCGATATCCCAGTAGGCCATCTTGAATTTCGGGTAGTTTTTTATACTGAACGGCAGATACTTTGTTTTTGCTTTTGGCATCAATTGCCTCCTTTTTATTTTTCAGTGAATTTATTCGTATACCGGATACTCCAGTTTGATAATATCTTTTATCTTCCTGTCCTGTTCGAGAAATATCATTATCCCGGCAGGCACTATCCATGCCATAATAGTGTGTACGGGATGGGAATAAAGGATTTCATAAACACGGGCAGTTCCAGGGTTTTGCAGATACGCGCTTCTTAAAAAGAAAAACTGCAATCCTGCAGCAACGGCAGCGGATGAAATTACAATAGAACGGCTGAGCTTCAATGCAAGGGTAACAAGCAATGCAGGGATTACAAGCAAAGAAAGCCCTAATGCAATACCCCATGCAGGCAGAATAGTCCCTGCAACTGTCCTTTCTTCAGGGGAAACAGACAGCCATATGAGAACGGCAGGAATATAGTAACCGCAAAGGCAGATAGCCATGTGAAGGTAATTCGGCACGCCTGTGCGTTCTATCTTTCCCAGCAGGATTTTCTGCCTTTTTGTTCCTTTTTCCTGTACAATGACCTGTTTGAACTCTTTTTCAGGTATGAATTCCCCGCTTACAATATCTTCAATCAAGTATGCACTGCCTTCTTCTCCCGTGTCAAGATGGGATTTGGTCCTTGCAGGCAGTGTCTGCTTGAGGTACATTCTGAAAAAGACAAGCAATATTGCCTCGACAAACGCCAATATAAGAAGAACGGGAAGAATTGAATGGTTTTCCACTTTACCTGCAAAAACCATTATTGCAGCAAGAATTACAAAGCTGGTAAAAACAGAAAAAACTATAAGGGACATTAAATCAGGCAGATGGCAATACGGTCTGATATGCATCCCTGAAAAACCTTCACCTGATAGCAGTTCGGAAGCCTTTGAAAAGTTATCCGCCCTCAGCAGCCCCTTTCTTTTTTTCCCTGTTTTATCAATAGCCCGGTATGAAAAAATAGCCATCTATTTAATTACTTATTTGTTTTAAGAATATCCCTTATTTCAGACAGAAGCAATTCTTCCTTGGACGGCTCTGGCGGCGCAGAAACCGCTTCTTCTTTCTTTTTAAAAGAATTCATAGCCTTTATTACCATGAAGATTGCAAAAGCAATGATAATAAAATCAACCAGCGACTGTATGAATTTCCCGTATGCGATTACCACGGCAGGAGTTTCGAGAGCAGCCTGTTTTATTGTAATCCCAAGGTCAGAAAAGTTTTTTCCCCCGAGCAAAGCTCCGACGGGAGGCATTATAATATCGCCAACAAATGAAGAAACGATTTTTCCGAAAGCGCCGCCTATAATAATGCCTACAGCCATATCCATTACATTTCCCTTAACTGCAAATTCCTTGAACTCTTTCATCATTCCCATGTTTTCTCTCCTTTACCCGTAAATATCCGGCCCTGACGGATATTTACAGAGCAATCGAGAATAGAAAATCGAGATTTGATTGATGTTTATTCTTGATTGCGGTCTATTCTCTACTTTCGATTCTCAAGCATTTTTAACTTCCTTTACCTTTTGTACCGTTTACCCCGCTTGCCCCGGGTTTGTCCGGGAAACTCTACCCTGATATTCCTTCAACGTGAGGGGTTTTTGATTTAGTGACTGATTTTTTCCTGAAACATTGACCCGCTTCTTTTTCCCCCTGAAAAAAACATTCTGCCTGTTATTTAATCCGCGCATTTTATATCCGGACAGGTTTCTCTTTTTCAGCCGATTGATAAATACTTTCAATTATCTGCATCACCGTAACTACTTCTTCTTTCATTGTAACCGGCTGGGTATTATTCCTTATGCAATCTATAAAATGTTTCATCTCTTCCCCAAAAGGGTTTGAATGTGGCAGTAAAGGGAATCTGTTAGATAGGACACCTTCAGTTTCGCTGTATATTGCCAGGGATTCTTTTTTATTCTCTCCCGGGTCTGATATATGTACTCCTGCTTTTGTCCCGAAAAGGTCGATGTTAAACCCGTTTTCAATGTTTCCCGCCCAGCAGGCTTCGGCAAACAATGTTTGTCCGCCCGCAAACCTTGCAAACCCGCAGGCAAGTTCTTCGACATCCATTTTCCCAATGTATTCGTTTCCTTTACGGGTGGAATGAGGCGGCCATCCCCCGTCTGTTGCCCTGTCAGTGAATTTCATGCAAGTTGCTCCTGAGACCGATTCCAGACTGGAAAGCCCTGAAAGGTAAACTGCAAGGTCTATTGCATGCACCCCTATATCCATGAGCGCCCCTCCGCCGGCAAGCTTCCTGTTTGTGAACCACGAGCCTGGATTGGGAATACCTCTCCTTCTCGTCCAGCTTGCTTTGATGTAATATATTTCCCCAAGGAGGCCGGCATTTACAATGCTTTTCACTGCCTTTGCTTCTTCTGAGAATCTCTTGTGCATAGCCCCCATGAATTTCCTGCCCGTCCTGCGGGAAGCTGCAAAAACCTCGTTCACCTCTTTTATGCTCACGCAAAGAGGTTTCTCGCAGAGAACGTGTTTTCCGGCTTCCATTGCCTTTATTGACTGGACAGCGTGGAATACGCTGGGAGTGCATATGCTTACCATGTCTATGTCTTCCTCAAGCATTTCCTCCCAGTTTTTGAAAGTTTTCGGTATCCCGAATTTTTCGGAAACAAATTTCCTTTTTTCTTCGTTCACGTCTGCAATGGCCGCCAGTTCAACTCCTTCAATTTTCTTATAGCAGGGAATATGCGCATATTGCGCTATCCCGCCGGCTCCTATGATTCCTGCCTTGAGTTTCACCTTGATTGTCCTTTTCGTTTACGGGCAGATGCAGTCCCAGGCCTGCGTCCTCATTTAAAGGCGCAGACGAAGGACCGTCCTCCGCAAAAAAAACTTTCTTTTGTCACCATTGGATGTCTCTGTTTATCCTGGAAGGGCTCAGGGTCTCATTTTGAGTTACTGAACAAAAACCTTTCAGGATGACAAGACTGCATGCAGCCTTCAGCCCGCAAATATTGTGATTAAAAATCTATTCCCTTCCTTGCCCGTATCTCGGGAAATGGATGCTTGACCTTCTTGAGTTCTGTAATGATGTCGGCGGCCGCGGAAAGTTTCTCAGTCAGATACCTTCCGCTCAGAATAATCTCGCTGTTCCTGTTTCTTCCTTCAATCAAATCCAGAATCTGTTTTTCAGCTACCAGTTTATCCCTGACCGCTATAAGGATTTCGTCGAGGATTACAACATCATAGTTGTTCCTGGATATGATGGCGAGAGTTTTTTCCCAGATGCGCCTGAAATCTTCCTGCAGTTTTCTGATTTCATCTCCCGTAATATATTCCGAGTCGTAGTAATAGGAAGCAAATGAATAAAAATGAATATTTTTCATCTCCCTAAGGACTTTGATTTCACATGAAAAGGGTTTCTTGAAAAACTGGAAAAATCCCGTTTTCAGGTTTGCCCCTGCCGCCCTTACCGCCAGCCCTATGACAGTACAGCTTTTACCCTTTCCGTCGCCAGTGTAAACCTGTACAAGGCCCCTGTTTAGCTTATATTCTTCCGCAGCGGGCTGTTTCCCCTTTTCAATAACGTTTTTTTTATCATGCCGGAAAGGTTTTTCGTCGGGTGGTTTTCTTTCTAAATTTCTTTTCCCGGGCCATTTAGGCTTCCCCTGTTTTCTAAAAACTTTTTTTTCTTTGTCCACTTTACCTCTTATTAGTCCCTGTAAAAAACAGGCTTGCCTGTCTCAGCTGATTTGTATATCCCGTTTATTATGCGTGTTACAGCCATTATTTCTTCCTTCATCGTTCCGGTTTCCCTGTTGTTCCTCACGCAATCAATGAAGTGGTTCACTTCTTCCTGGAACATTTCGGATTTTGGAACCTCAGGAAGAAGATCTGAAATAATTCCACATGTCTCGCCGTAAATCCTCACGGCATTTTTTGTTTCAGACGGGTCGGGAACCTGAAATCCTGCTTTTGTGCCCAGTATGACTGCCGATGAACTCGCCGCGCAGTTGCCCGCCCATCCGGCTTCTATGAAAAGAACCGCCCCGTTGCCAAACTTTACAAATCCCGATGCAAGCTCCTCTACGTTCATCTTTCCAATAAAATTGTCTCCCTGTCTTGTCTCGTAAGGAGGCCATCCTCCGTCGGTTGCACTGTCTGTAAACTTGCTGAAAGTGGAGCCCGTCACCATTTGGGGACTCAAGGCCCGCGTGATATATACCAGAAAGTCAATTGCGTGGACTCCTATGTCCATCATGGGGCCTCCGCCGGCGAGTTTCTTGTTTGTAAACCATGTCCCGAGACCCGGTATCCCTCTTCTTCTGAGATAGCTTGCCTTCATGTAATAAATATCTCCAAAATACCCGTTTTCTACGAGGGTTTTCAATATTTTAGCCTCGCCGGAAAACCTTCTCGGCATTGCTCCCATGAATTTCATGCCCGTTCTTTTTGCCGTATCGAAAACTTCATCAACTTCCTCTTCCGAAAGGCACAGGGGTTTTTCGCAAAGGACGTGTTTACCCGCTTTCATTGCTTTTATCGACTGAGACGCATGGAAAGCGTTGGGAGAACAGATACTGACAATATCGATGTCTTCTTTCAGCATATCCTCGCATTTTTTGAATGTCCGGGGTATGCCGAATTTCTCCGCCGCCGCCTTCATTTTTATTTCGTTTATGTCGGCGATAGCTGCTACTTCGACTCCTTCCGCTTTCTTAAAACTCGGGATATGAGCGTACTGTGCTATTCCTCCGGCCCCTATTATTCCTGCCTTCAATTTCTTCATTTGTACTCCCGTGATGTTTTAACATGTATTTATTTTACAATCCCAGGAATTAATATTAAACTAAATAGGCAAAAAGTCAAATAAATGAAAACAGGAGCGCATCTTCTTATCGGCAAGGGACTTGTTTCAACTCTGGATGCAGCGGTTTCTCTGCACTGCGACTGCATACAGCTTTTTCTTCACAACCCGAGAGGATGGCAAAGGAAACCAAGGCATGACAGCGAGCTTGATTCTTTCAGGGAAGCAGCGGCGGAGAAAAAAATATCTCCCGTTGCAATACACATGCCCTACCTGGTGAATCTCGCTACCGACGACAGGGATGTGCGGATTAAATCTTTAAGGGTGCTTGAAATTGAACTGTCGGAGTCCGAGAAGATGGGCGCTTCTTATTACGTCATACATCCGGGCAGTCACAGGGGAATGGGGATAAAGAAAGGAATTGAAAACGTCGCTTCCGGCCTTAAATCCTTTAACGGTGGGCAAGTAAGAATTCTCCTTGAAAATACGGCAGGACAGGGAGACAGCGTTGGCAGCAGATGGAACGAGCTGGGTTCTATTATCGATAAACTTCACGGCAAGGCAGGGGTCTGTTTTGATACCGCCCACGCTTTTGAATCGGGGTATGATATAAGAAACCCTGATTTTCTCGATGCAATGAAGAGGGAAATTGAAAAAAGTTTAGGTTTAAGGTATATTCTACTTATTCACGCAAACGATTCTCTGACGCTGAAAGGCTCCAATGTCGACAGGCACCAGCATATAGGCAGAGGACGTATCGGGTTAAAAGGTTTTGAAAACCTTGTCATGGACGACTGGTTCGGAAGCCTTCCTTATATAATAGAAACGCCAAAGGGAAGTGCATGCGATGACAAAAATAATCTAAAAATATTGAGAAAACTGGGAGAGAAGTATGGAAAGATACAGGTTCAGGGAGATAGAGGAAAAGTGGCAGGCCGAATGGGAAAAATCGGGAGTAAACAAGGCAAAGTTTCTCAAGGACAATAAAAAGTTCTACGTGCTTGAGATGTTTCCCTACACGTCCGCCCAGATACACATGGGACATGTGAGGAACTACACTATAGGGGATGTCATAGCAAGGTTTTTGAAGATGAAGGGGTTTAACATTCTGCATCCCATAGGATACGACGCCTTTGGCATGCCGGCTGAAAACGCCGCTATAAAGCAGAAGATACACCCGAGAGACTGGACATACAGGAATGTCGAGACAATTACAAGGCAGCTCAAAAAACTGGGGATATCATACTGCTGGGAGAGACAGGTCATAACGTGCGCTCCGGAGTATTACAGGTGGAACCAGTATTTTTTCCTCCAGTTCTATAAGAAAGGACTTGTTTACAAGAAATTATCCCCTGCAAACTGGTGTTCTTCATGCAAGACGGTTCTTGCCAACGAACAGGTTGTGAACGGCGGGTGCTGGCGGTGCAATTCCCCCGTGGAACAGAAAGAGCTCTCCCAGTGGTTCATAAAGATAACCGGATACGCCGAGAGGCTTCTTGATTTCTCCGGCATAAAAAACTGGCCTGAGCGCGTAATACTCATGCAGAAAAACTGGATAGGCAGGAGCGAAGGGGCAGAGATAGTATTTGATATGCCGTCCCTGAAAAAAGAATTAAAGGTTTATACAACGCGTGCGGATACGCTTTTTGGAGCCACATACATGGTTATTTCACCCCGCCATCCTATCGTGAAAGACATCCTTTCCGTAAGCCCTGTCAGAGCCCAAGTCGAAGCTTTCCTTGAGAAGTTCAGGAACCAGAACATCACGGTGGAAGCAACGGCAAAAATGGAAAAGGAAGGCGTGGATACCGGGATAACGGCTGTCAATCCCATCAACAACGAGAAGATACCCGTCTGGATAGGCAACTACGTTCTCATGGAATACGGCACAGGCGCCATAATGGCTGTTCCCGCCCATGACCAGAGGGATTTTGAATTTGCCCGCAAGTACGGTCTTCCCATCCGCTTTGTCATAAAAAATCCCGGGTGGGAATCCGTGCCGGACAGTCATGACGAAGCTTACGAGGGTGAAGGAAGCATGATAAACTCTCTGGAATTCAACGGGCTTTCCAACAGGGAATGCAATGAGAAGATTACCGCAAGCCTTGCGGACAGGGGTCTTGGCAGGAAAACCGTCAACTACAGCCTTCGCGACTGGTGCATATCCAGGCAGAGGTACTGGGGAACCCCCATTCCTATAATATACTGCGGGAAATGCGGCATGGTTCCCGTTCCCGAGGACCAGCTTCCCGTGGCGCTTCCCGGCAACGTTGAATTTACCGGCACGGGAGAATCTCCTCTTAAAAGAGTAAAAGAATTCCTCCACTGCAAGTGTCCCGTATGCGGTGGAGACGCCGAGCGTGAAACTGATACCATGGACACCTTCATGGATTCCTCGTGGTATTTCCTCAGGTACGCGTCCAAAATTACCGGAGACAGTCCTTTTGACAGGCAGGAGGTTGATTACTGGATGCCCGTGGACCAGTATATAGGCGGCATAGAGCATGCCATTCTGCACCTGCTTTACAGCAGGTTTTTTGTCAAAGCGCTTCAGGACATGGGGTTGGTATCTTTCTCGGAGCCCTTCAAGAACCTTCTCTGCCAGGGCATGGTCATAAAGGATGGAGCCAAGATGTCAAAGTCCAAGGGCAATGTCGTGGACCCCGAAGAAGTCATAAAAAACTACGGCGTTGATACATTAAGACTCTTCATACTTTTCGCCGCGCCTCCCGAGCTTGACCTCGAATGGGCCGAAACCGGGATAGAAGGTACCTGGCGGTTTATCAACCGGGTGTGGAACTTCAACGAGAGAATACTCCAATATAAGGATTCCGGAAACTCCGAAGACGACGGCCGCCTGGCAAAAATTATCAACAGGACGGTAAAGGGAGTTACGGAAGACATAGAGCGGGAGTTTCAGTTTAATACCGCGATTGCCAAAATGATGGAGTTTATCAACGAGTTAAGCAGGATACTGGATGCGGGAAGGGTTTCAAGAGAAAAGCTGGTTGCCGCATGGCAGGATTTCATCAAAATACTTATGCCCTTCACCCCGCACCTTGCGGAAGAACTGTGGAGAAAGCATTCTAAAAAGAATTCGCTTGTAAGTGAATCGTGGCCCGGGTGGAACCAAGAGCTTATTCTTGACAGGGAAGCCTTGATAGTCGTCCAGATAAACGGGAAAGTCAGGGGCAAGATAATCATTGCCCACGGAGCTTCCGAAGGCGAGGTTATGAACGCCGCGATAAAAGACAGCGGTATTTCAAAATGGCTTGAAGGCAAGACCATAACCAAGCAGGTCTACATACAGGACAGGATTCTCAACCTCGTGGTCAAGTGAGGTGTTGCAGTGAAAATACAGCCTAAGCAAAAATAATCCTTTTTGCATTTAAGAGTTGTTGTATCGGTCTGATTTATCCTGGCAACGACACCGCTGCAAAAACCTTCTATAAAGCACTCCCTCTTTTGTTATCCTGAGATGTGTTTACTCAGGGTCTTGTTGTTTGATCCTCTCTCTTTTGTCACCCTGAGATGTCTGTGCTCAGGGTCTTGTTTTGAGATCCTGAATATTTTAAGAAGCAAAAAGACGGTCTTTTCCTTCAAGGATATCCTTTTATCTTCGGGAGAAGAAAAACCTTCCCTGTTGAATCGGAGACTTTATCATTATACCAAAAACGGCATGCTTTACCAGATAAGAAGAGGAATGTTTGTAAGCTTTGAAAAGGGTACCACTATAAGCCAGCAAAAAGGGCCCAATAAATATTCGTACTGCATTATACTTTGTCATCAGGCAGAGCATAATACACCAACCTTGGGCACCCATAGTGCACCAATTAAGATAAACAACATATGTAAATGTTTGTTTAACATAAGGAAATAAATTCTTTGAGGGATACTATCCTGATATCCCTGAATTTCTTCAGTTCAAGAAGGTGTCTATCCCCACTTATAATAAAATCTGCTTTTCCTGTGAGTGCGAGAGAAAGTAATTTTGAAAATAATTGCCGGAATGAAAATGTTTATATCAATTACAATTTTCAGCCTGTCTGGTATTATTTTCTCCTCGCCTGGAAAATTGCATCATCTATGTCTTTTTCGGTTAATCCCATGGACTCAATATTTTCCCTTATGCAGGATAAAGATACGCGGGGTTTAATTTCTACCGGCCTTAAAATAATCCTGTCTTTTTCCTCCTGCACGTCAAAATATTCTACCTTGCCGAATTTATCCACCACTTTTCTGGGCAGTGTAATCTTGTTCTTGTAAGTCAGCTTGCAGAGCATTTATATCATCTCCGGAATAATTATGCCTTTAATTAATAATTCTGTTAAGTAATGGGACAATGCAGTAATTATATTATTACCAACTTTACTAAATTACTAAACTTTTTATCACTTGAAATGTTTTCTTTCGGATTTATTCAGGAGGGTGACTACCGGTCCCCGTCCTTCAGTGATAAGCCCTATCTTCTTTTTGTTTAAATCGAGAACGACTATTAAATCGGCAAGCTGATAAATTACCTGGTCGCCGGGAATAACAGAGGCATTTCTTGAATACCAGAAGAGAAAGGGCGCTTCAAGTGCAATTTGAAATTTTTCACCTGTTTTCATATTAGTAGCAGATAGACCTTCCGCCGGCCAGAAACCCGTGGATATACTGTCCCAGTTCTTTTCAGCAGTCAATCTTAAATCAGTAGTGGCCATGAAATTTACCGGGTCAGGTAATGGTTCTCCCCTTTCAATTGTTTTCTGCTCATACGACGTGAGAGCTGCATGAGTGGAGAAATTTCTGATTAGAAGCATTTTTCTTCCTGGTACAAAAGTGTAGCCCCACAAGTCCCATGTTCCGGATTCTTCTCCCGGGCGGACATATAAGTATTCTATTTTGTCCTGTTCTCCGATTTCCATGATTTTCACAGGTGATGAGCCGTCAGTCCTTATTTTATATACATTGTCATCTTTTAGTGAGATAAAATACACCCATGCTTTCATACTGGCAAAGGAAGCCGGATTGTCAATTTTCACTTTGGTAACGAGGCTTATCTGGCTGGCAGACATGTAAAAGGGAACAAGCAGGCAATACGATATTGCCTGGATAACAAGGGAGGCAATGAGGGATTTTGTTTTTCTTCGGTCCATCTTCCCCATGGTCCAGAAGCAGAAAGGCCATTCAAGAAAAACGGTAACAATAAGAAATAATACATAGATTGCAATGAGCAATGCCGGTATATGGTAAAAGAGAATTGCTTGCGGTATATGAAGTATCGTGAAATTTTTCAGCCAGTCTATCAAGAATATACCGGCTATCATAGAAAAATAATTGGCAGCAATCATTATGGATATGCTGTATTTAAGTCTTGCCTTGAATATGCGGGATAAAAGATAACCCTCAAGTACTCCAATGAAAAGATTGCCTATTAATAGATGAAAACCTACTGCCCACATGAAAGCTGTTCCTGCATTTGCATAAGCAAGTGCGGGAGAGAAGAAAATAAAGGGTATAGAATAAATCAATATTCTGACTTTTTTCATTTTATTATATCCCATACAGATTTTACCACTTGCTTTTTTCCACGGTCAACCGTTGTTTAACCGGTCAAGAATCTGATTTACCAGCTTTAAATTCCGAGAATCCAAATGTTTTCAGATATCACCCGGGTTTAATTCACGGGAACTATGTCGCTGACAACCATTTTGTGGTCAGAAATACTGCTTTTGACAGCAAACGACTGCAATGTCCTGAAATTCATGGAAACCCATATCTGGTCAATTCTCAATAACGGGATGTCGTTGAGGATGGTGTTACCAACCCCAACGTATAGGACAACAAATAATAACCATGCTCCCAAACATGGGATAATGTAGTTGATATATTTCTTATGGTTCCGATACATGACAGGGATAAATGGCAATAGGAGAAGTGTCCATATCCATGCTGGAACAATGGTAAGTGCGGTAAACGCATCAGGACGGAATAAATAGAGGGAAGTAAGGATTACCGTGAATGCCGTATATGTTGACAAAACGTATTTTATCATATAATTTTGTCACTTCGTGTATCTATTTTTGGTATAATTCAAGCTTTTCAGTATGCTTCTGCCATACAGCCGGCCATTTTTCTGAAGGAATCCATTCTGTTTCCCCGTTTGCAAAGCAGGCATTGCGCCCGTTTTTATGGTTCCCTTCTCTGTCAAATACAGCCAGGCATCCGTCATATTCTTTAGTCATACCCGGGATATATTCATAACAGGTATTGAAATTTTTGGAAATCTCTTCTTCATTGACAATCTTACCAGGACAAATGAAAGTTCTTTGGGATGTAACATATTTAGGATAAAGTTCTGCTAAATCTCCCGGGAAGTTACCTTCGTAGTCTTGCGCATAAGTAATAATGGCTGAGCCCATGGTTTTAATAATGTTCCATGCAGACCATTTTTCTTACTCCTTCTCTTGCCTTTATCCAGGATGGAAGAAGCATAACGGAGATAGCAAGAGCTATTAAAGGGCCGATGAAGATAGTTATGAAATGAAAATATGCGGGAGTGAGTCTCCCCTTTTTACATTTATGCAAGTTGAATATTCTGTATATTCCTTTGCATGTCACTTAAATTCACCTCTACCTGAAAAAATCTGTTCTGCTGATTAAAAACTTTAAAATACTCTAAATACCAGATATCCGTAGTTATCCGTAACAGAAACTTCCAGCCCGCCGTTTTCAGGAACGGTATTTTCTGCATGAAGAATAAGGGAAGGCGTTTTTTCAATCACTTCGAATTTCTTTCCTGCAAGTTCTGCAGGAAGCTTTATGATATCTCTTTGAACTGATTTATGATAGTCGGCATAAACTATTGTATCATTTTCCTGTTTGTGCCAGTAAAAACAGGTTGCGTTGCCGGAAAGGCGGGGGTTGAAATATTGGCGGTAACCCACGAAATAGAAATCCGTTCCCTTTGAAACGTTGCCCATTTTTGAATCCGCAGTAGCCGGATAAGTTTTGCATGTATATGGAATCTGCAAAAACCTGCTTGTATTTTTCACCCTTTCTGAAGGAACGCTCATGCCGTGTGTCAATGAATAGCCGAGTGCAAAACCCACTTCTCTCGCTGTCTTTTCCCCTTCTTTCTTCCCGAGAAATTGTATGAATCTGTCGGGAGGATTCTGCGGGTCCGCTATATTCTTGTCTTCGACTGAAAAATTAAGAGACGAAGACAGTCTTCTGGAAGAGTCCTGGACGCCTGCGAAATCCTGAACCCTGCTGAAGTCATAATTAACATCATTCAGAGTGAAAGGAAGAGTCTTGGGAATGTAATATTCGTGCGTCTGGTAACCGCCATCATTCCTGGTCAGCTGGGCCGTCATAACACCCAGGAAAAGTTGAATGCTGAAATCCTGCAACGCTTTGGCTCTCTGGTAGACCACGCACGCCCCGTTGGGAAAAAACCTGTATATGGTGTTGTCGCTCAAAACGGCGTCGAGGTGCTTCGCTACAAAATTTCGTTCCTGCCCGGGATGGCTTATGATGTCGGCAAGGACGGCCCCGGGATTGACAATATCGTACTCCTCTACTATGTCAAACCACTCGCATGAAGCTGCTTCTCCTTCCTTCAACGGAATTTTGCCGTTCAATAGATACTCGAGTTTGTTTATCCTGCAGGCAGGCCACAATTGCGTGAAATACGGTACGCCGCCGGGTTTCGCGCCATAACTTATTTTTACGTCGGGAAAGGTAATAACAGCGTTGAGGGCAATGCTTTTGAGAGTAGAACCTTTTAACCTGTTATCGAACTTCCAGATATCCCCTGTGGAAGTATTCTTACCGAGAAAGAGAAGTTTGTCCTCGCTAACTATTCTCACGAGATAGAACTTCTTGCCGTTAATATCCTCCCACTCACTGCCAAGGTCTTTCACTGTTCTGCCGTGGTCGGGGCAGGTAATATCAATAGCGCCGGACAGTCCGTGATTACCTCCTATGGCTCCGGTTTTATTGATTAACCAGGCGCCGGCGGCATCGTCACCCATGCGATGGACATAGCGCTCAGTTTTGAGTGAATCGATATCCATGGAAGCCGTTCTGGACAGGAGAAAGGTCCCGAGAATATTTATTTGCCTGTTGTTTCTTCCCAGACCAACACTGGTGACGATATCATCCTGTTCGGAGAAGCTGCTTCTTATATAGACTGTTTCACCAGTTTTTAGAACGCGCAGTTGGCTTTCTTTCCGGATTTCATCTCCGGCAAGCAAAATTGAGAAATTTACCATAATGAGCAAAAATGGTACCAGAGATATTGATTTTAATTCCATTGTTTCCTCCCATCCTGATTTTTGAATAAGCATAATCCCCTCAACCTGCCCTTCTCCCCCAAGAGGAGAAGGAAAATTTTGAAAAGATGATCCATACTGTTACATAAACGTTAAAAAAAAAAGGGGAAGGATGGTATCCTTCCCCTGTATGCAGGTTTTATTTTTTTTCTGTATCAGTTTTTTCTTCTTTCTTCTCGGCTTCTTTTTCTCTTTTCTCTTCTGCCTTATCCTTCATGTCGCTTATCCCTGCGGCAACTGCTATTACACCTCCCACGAGAGCCATGAATGGCAGTGACCCCATTAACACGGTAAGAAAATGTCCCCACCATCCTGCAAGACCCCATATTCCAAGTATTACAGCTACTATTCCACCTATTAACGCTCCCATTATTCCTCCTTGGTTGATTGATAAAAATTGTCTTTATTGTGCTTTCTAAAAGATACCATATCCATTAATAATTTGTCAATAGGAGTTTCAAACCTGCGGCAGTCTCCATGGTTTTCTCTTTCTGAAAGGCTCCTGAAACTGGTTTTTTATCTTTTTCTTTTCCTCAAGGTGTATCATGCA
>DAOQVZ010000036.1:0-20292 GCA_035341815.1 bacterium | reverse complement strand
TATAAGAGACGATTCTTTCATTTCACTTTCAGGCAGAAACTCGAAATTCGGCATTCCGGAAACAGAAATCATCAAAGGATACACCGAGCTGAAAAAACTCGGGGCAAGAAAATTCGGCATTCACATGATGCTGGGCTCAAACGTTGCCAACCCGTCTTATTTTGAATCTGTGGCGAAAAAGCTGATGAGCTGGACATTACAGCTGAAAGAAAAAGCGGGCATAGACATGGATTTCATCGATATGGGGGGCGGATATGGGATTAAATACGGGAAAGAAGATAATGACCTGGACATTGACGCCGCAGCCTCAGCAGTTACAGGCACGATAAAGAGTGCAGTCCGCAGTTACCGTTTGAAAGAACCCGTACTGGTTGTTGAGCCGGGAAGGTATATAATGGGCCATGCCGGGTACCTTCTCGGAAAGGTGCAGGTAATTAAAAGGAGAGAGGAAACTTATGCAGGGTGCGACATAAGCATCAATTCAATACCGAGGATTCCTCTCTTCAAGGCAGTGCACAGGGTGAGCGTATCGAGGGCTGGAAAAAGAAAGTCGGGCTTTGAAGCAGTAAATATATGCGGACAGATATGCTGGGACGGAGACATCCTCAGAAGCCAGGTCAAACTGCCGCCGCTTGATGTCGGAGATATAATCATATTGCACGATGCGGGGGCTTACGGGTTTTGCCACAGCAACCAGTTCAATACCCGTCAGAGACCCGCCGAAGTGATGATTCACGAGGGAAAAACCTACATTATCAGGGAAAGAGAAAAAATAGGGGAATTCGACAGGCTCGCAAGGATGCCCCAATTCCTGAAGTAGAGACAATATCTTGCCGGCACGCAACCTGCAGTGACTTTATTCCGGGCTCCTGTTAAACATGGTTGCATACCTGTAATATGCTTTTTCAAGAAAAACGCGTTTCCCTCCGATATACGGGTTGTGAACGGATATGTCGATTTCTGAAAGCTTTTTGTTTGCATGCTTTATGACTCCCCTGTGAAGCATATCGTTTTTCCTGAATTCGTGGGGAAACCAGAGAAACATGTCTATAATCTTCCTGTTATTCATAGGCATGGTAACGGTATGCCTGAAAATGTCATGAGAAGTGACAACGCCCTGCCCCCAGAATCCGAACACAAACTCCCACGTGTGGAAATCCACATGCTCATAGTTATACAGCGGCTTTTCAAGGTTTATCTCTTCCATGTACTCTTTATAATACCCGTCTGTTTTTCTCAGCAGGCGCGGCGCAAACATATACCTTGTCTGGAATATGCTGAAATGGCGCGGAGTAAGTTTTTCAGGAAACTTCATCCCGTACCTTTTCTCCCTTATCGCGCGACCGATTTCAGATATCCATGACTTCAGTTCCACGTCAAAATCATTGAGCCTGTAGAGAAAAATATACTTCCTTATCTCGTTTTCATGGGGTATGGCAATATAAGAGATGTTGTGGCATATGATTTTCCTGAGGATTTCATAGTCCTTCACCTGCGCGTTTGTATCCGGTATGGGATATATTCTATGCTCAACTCCCATTTTTTCGCATATCTCGTGCGCCGCCCCGGCATCAATAACCTCGGAAGGCTTGCTATGAAAGCTGAAGCATTTCACCCTGTCATAAAGTCCGTTTGCACAGGCAAAGGTCGTCCTGCTGTCCGTTCCGCCCGAGAGAGAAATTAGAGGCCTTCTCCACTTCATCGCAGAAAGCTCTATGTTGTTCCTGATAAGCCCGGCTATGGTCTTCATCGCTTGGTCATAACTGCCGGGAGTCAATTCTGGGTGCGGCTTAACGGGATAAAACCTGCGCACGCTGAATTGAGTGCCGAATTCAAGACAGGTGTTGCATCCAAGCTTTCTAAACTCTTTATAGGGCGAAAGGCTGCAGGGAAGAATTTGCCACCCGTATCTGAAAAACCATTTTCCTGTAAGCTCTTTTACAAAGGGGTCAATATCCAGACCGCATATATCTCCTGCCATACGGGGGTGGGAGACGAGATAAATATCTTTGCCCTGTTTGCCGTAATAACAGGCCCTCATCCCGGCACAGTCCTGCAAGGCAAGAAGGTTTCCCTTGTCGTTAAGGAGAATAACGTGGATACCTGTCAGCTCGCTTACCTTGTCAAAAAAAACCGCCCTCCCCTTCCTGTAAGCCTTTATGCAGTCATGGAGAATATCCGGCTCGCTGTATTTCATGTCAAACGGATTATATGCATGGCCTATGAGGGCGGCTTTAACGCCTTCCAGTTCAACGATATTGCATGACTGCCACTTGTGGCAGTATATACTGACTTCTGAACCGTCAAGGAGCTTTCCGAAAGGTGCGATTTTCCACTGTCCGTAAAACGGGTATCCGTCAGTATTCTCAAATACCCTGCTGGTAACAAGGTACCCGCGGCAAAAAAGGGCCTCTCTGTATTCCGGATATTTAACCAGTATTTCTCTTATTTCATCCGCCTTGTTTTTTTCCATTTTATTCTTCCGCTATTTCCTTGTATCCTCAATTCCCAGCATCTTTCTTGCCTCGCTACAATCCGCAATCTCCTGCTTGCCTTGTTAATCATGCCGGGCTCAAAAACCTCATTTTATCACATAATATTCAACCGTCAATTACATTGTGCACATGAAATTATTTCGTTCGATATTCCCCGCCTGTCATCCTGAAATGCTTGTGTCCAGGATATCACTTTTTGCGACGGGGATCCCCTGCAGCTTAAGTGAGCCTGTATGGCAGCGAACGTTTTCAGGAAGCTGCGGGGGTTAACCGTCGTTTCCATACCTTTTGTAGCGGTGCCCCGGAAAAACCCGGGGCAAGCGATTTATCCCGGGCATTTCAGGGAGACCGCTGCAGTATGATTTCAGAATTGCAAAAATGGTTTTTGGCGGGGAACGTGAAAGGGGAAAAACTATATTTCTGTTTCGGTATTTTCGTCCAGCTCTACATCCCTTGAACAATGAGGGCACCTGGTTGACTTGGCGTGGATTATTCCGTAGTCTCCGCGAATTTCTATCGTAAACTTCTTATTGCAGTAAGGACAGCGGTATCTTTTATTTTCCCCTTCCCTGTCAGACTTTCTTTCTTTCTCAAAAAGCTGGTCGAAATGAAAAACCGCATTGCATCGGGGACATCTGCCGGACAGAAAGCTTTCCCTGCTCATAAACACCGAACATTCGGGACACCGATATCTTATTTCTTTTTTCTTCTGAATGTTTTTTTCTTCAGGAAGGCTTTCTGACTTTTTTATGGTTTGCAGATTTATTACTTTCCCGCAATGGCAGCATGTACCGGAGATTATATGGTCTTCTTTAAGATTTCCCCCGCAGTAAGGGCATATATATTTCATTTTCCACATCTCCTTTTGCCTGAAGTTTCACAGGCAAACAAGGCAAAGTGAATATGGACTGCAGTTATATATTAAGACTGTTGGAGAAAAATGTCAATATATATTGTAAATCCTCATTGAGGGTTTGTTTTTTATTCCTGTTATTTTATTTTCCTATGGGAACAGGCACGCCGGAGATTTGACCTATTGCCTTTTCAAGTTTTTCCGGGCATATCCTGTCAAGAAGGTTCAGTTCTTCAAGACGCTTTTTGGCATGCTGACAGAGGTCGGGAATAAGAGAATAAACATCGGGATGTATCTCAACCAGTATTTCTTCTCCAGTATCGATAATTTTTACCGGCTCATAGACAAATACTGCGGGGTCCCCCACGTCCACTTCATCAAAAACCTTCAATATGCTTTCGGGATAAAGCCTTATGCATCCGTGGCTGAGAGCTCTGCCTATGGACATAGGACTGTTGGTCCCGTGAATCCCCGTATGTTCCTTTGAAGTTCCTATCCACCTGTCACCCACGGGATTATTGGGTCCGGCGGGAATTATTTCCCTTTTTATTTTTTCTTTTTCCGCCATATCCGGAGGCATATACCAGGCAGGGTCTTTCACCTTGTTTGCCACGCTGAACTCTCCGAGAGGAGTCTGCCAAGTGGGCAGACCTATGCAGACAGGATACACTCCGGTCACAGCGCCGTCTTTGAAAACGAAAAGGCGGAACTCGGGAATATTTATCAGAAGCCCCCTGTCAAGTTTCCCGGGAACAATGGACCTCAGGGGAATTAAAAGGATTTTCCCTGCAAAAATCATATTGGGATTTTTTATGCCGCTGGCGCGGGCAACAGCAGTATAGGAAGCTCCGTACATCCTTGCTATCCTGAAAAGAGATTCACCTTCTTCAATCTTGTGGCGAACATTTTCACCCGTGATTGCCCAAAAAGGTTGAGCCTCGCTCAGGTTGGCATTTTGAGCCGGTTCTTTCACCAACCCGTCTGCAAACAACAGCGTCTGCCAGAGCAACAAAAAAACTGCGGCAATCCGCAGGTATAAATACTTTGACATCATCTGCCTCACACATTATTGTTAGGTTATTTCATTAAAAGCACCGGTCAAATGAAAAGCCTATTTTTCTTGCTTCTTGACTTTTGATTCTTTTTTCACTTTTGCCTGTTTTTCTTTTTTGCTTGCCGCTTTTTTACCTTTGTCTCCCATATCTTTCTCCTCGCTTTTTGATTTCAGTCCTCTCTTTATCCTATTACACTATTTTATCTTGCCATCTTTTTCGCTTTCTTTTCAAGGCGTTTCTCTTTCAGCGTTTTTGCCGGTTTCTTTTTTACATCCTTCTTGGCTTCATGACTCTTTCCCATGGCCGTCCTCCTTTTTCACGTGAAATTTCAACTGCTCAACCTCAATAGATATTACTACCTTTTGCATAGCGGGTCAAGCGCCATTGAAAGATGGCGTCTTTATGTTTCTCTATTTAATTAAATCACAAAAGCAGTCTCAGTATTGAACATCCGGAAAAAAGCATAATTATAACGAACAGCATCAGAAACAATATTCTTTTTTTCATGATATCCTCCGGTATGCATCTGCCGTTCTGTCAAACCTGGCTATATATTTGCAGTATTAGTCTTTCAATAATTTTCCGTCTGTCATAATGAAACACCTAACCTTTTTGATGTCTTTTGACGCGGTGCCCCTGACGGGACAAATCGCAATTTCTTTTTCTGATGGAGGTCGGTCCTCGGCGTTCTTTGCGGAGGACGGTCCTCTGTCTCTTCCCTTTTTAAAACCGTGGGACTTGTCCCGTTTTATTTTACGGGATGAATGCCACCGCTACAAAAAACCTTCTGCGAAGCACTTTCCTTTTTTTGTCACCCTGAGATGTGTTTACTCAGGGTCTGTTGTTGAGATCCTGAACCAAGTTCAGGATGACAGGAGAAAAGAAGTGCAATAAATCGCACCGCTACAATCTGATGGAGGTCGGTCCTCGGCGTTCTTTGCGGAGGACGGTCCTCCGTCTCTTCCATTTACCTGGCACAACCCCCGCAGGATGTTGCTGAAAACTCCACGGGCTTCCCGTTGTTTAATGGTATTAATTTAACCATATTCCATCTTTTTTTACAAAGGACATGCCGTCTAATTTTATTTTTGCCGGAAAACAGGTATAATTGAATAGGATTTGCAGCATCTTGCACCTGATAAAAAAAGGAGACAGCCGCATGGACAAAAAGTTTCCGCGCACCGAAGTGGGAGGCATCTCTCTGCCGAGGATGATAATAGGAACAAACTGGTTTCTCGGGTACAGCCATTGCACGAAAGCAAAGAGTCTCTACATACAGAATAACGTGAGAAGCAGGAACAAAATATCGGAGATACTGGAAGTTTTCTTCAGTTACGGAATAAACGCCGTAATGGGAAGGGCGTCAACGGAAAAACCGCTTGCAGAGGCAATCAGGCAGGCGGAAGACAAGACGGGCACGAAAGCCATCATAATTTCCACCCCGAGTTTCCCCGTTAGCCCGGTTACACCCGAGGAAGGTTTTGAAAACGGGCAGACACGCAAAATACTCGACGAGGAAGCTGCCAGCGGCACGGCCATATGCCTGCCCCACCAGTGCACCACCGACGCCATGATTGACAGATGCACCCGCAAAATAAGAAAGTTTGACGGCCTTGTAAAGTTGATACGGGAAAGAAAGATGGTACCAGGACTCAGCACCCACATGCCCGAAGGAATCGTATTTGCAGACGAATCCGCCCTTGACATAGAAACCTACATCTCTATTTACAATGCGCTCGGATTTCTCATGCAGGTTGAAGTTGACTGGATTTCAAAAGTCATTAACAACGCGCAAAAACCTGTCATGGTAATAAAACCCATGGCGGCCGGCCACATAAGGCCTTTCCAGGCGCTTACATTCGTCTGGAACACAATCCGCGACAGGGACATGGTGGCTGTCGGAACGATGTCTCCCGACGAGGCGAAAGAGCTCGTGGAACTGTCGCTTGCCATTCTTGAAAAAAGAAAAGCCGGCGTGGAACTCCAGAGGACAAGGAGCAAGTCCGTACTTGAATAACAGCTGACACAACAAAAATAAAAAGGCAAAGGGCGCGTAAATGCGCCCTCTGCCTTATAATATTCTGCCTTATTTCTTACAAGCTTTTTTCTTCGGCGCTGCTTTTTTCTTTACCACCTTCTTGGCCTTTGTCGCCATTTTACCCCCTTGTTAATTTTATTTTACAACCAAATTCTTTTTAATGCAAATAAAAAAATGGGGATTTTCATTCTCATAGTTTTTAATCTTTTTTGTCACCCTGAGATGTACCTGCTCAGGGTCTCGTTTGAGATCCTGAAACAAGTTCAGGATGACAGGAAATAGAAGAGCCCCTCACCCTACCCTCTCCCCGATGGGTAGAGGAGAAAAGGGAGAGATAGAGATCCTGAATAGAGGCGTATCAGGGGGAGAGGCAAGGAGAGGATGATTAGCAGGCAGGAGGGGTGACAAAAGGGAAAGGAGGCGGTTTTCAGACCGCCTCCTTTCCTGATACTTTCCTCTTTCCCCTAACCTCTATCCTCTCCCCGAAGGGGCGAGGAAGAGAAATGGGAAAAAGATGCTCACGGTATCCATACGCCGGACTGCCAGTACATTTCAGGCGTTATAACAACCGCATTAAACAGGTATTCTCCTGCCGCTCCGCCTACCGCCACTGTTGACCATATATTGATTGTATCAAGTATGATACCATCATAGTTCGCCTGCGGGTTAAGAGGCCAGAGGCCCATGTGCCCGTCAAGCTGAACGTCGCCCGCCCAGCAGTCGATAGCATAGAGCAGGTCAAGGTTCTCGATGATACCCGTATCCGTATCCATGCGGGTATTGCCTTCCGCATTGTAGATGTCAAACGGACAGTACGGATTTCCAAGGAGAACGGTGTTGTTGCCCGCTATGTCGTCGATGGTGCTTCCGAGGGCGCTCATGTATTCAACCGTACCCGTGATATTCTGGGTATCGCCCGTGGTGCCCACAGTCGCGACCGTTATCTTTATGATGTGATCCTCGGGCTTATGGTCGGATGTGCCGGGTGCCGGCGATACAAACTGGGCAGAGAAGACAATCTTAAGAGTATTCTGCCCTGTCGCAGGCGTATTAAGAAGCCATGCGACATAAGCGGGATTCGCCAGCTCGCCGTCAATGGTGATATTGGCTGCCGCTGTGGTCCATCCGGGAAGAACTTCCTGGAGGATGAAGCCCTGCGGAACGGCGGCTTCGTCAACGTCAACCTTTATGTAATAATCTGTTGAAGTTGCCGCGACTGCCTTGGACTGGAGAACCCTTTCCGCATAGACGCTTCCCTTGAACCTTTCCCTTGCCCATGCAAACTTGCCCTGGGGCTCGAGGCCCGTGGTTGCGGCAAGGTCGACAACAAGGTTTTCTCCGCTTACCGCGGTGCATATCTGCCTCATTACGGTGGCTATCTGGATTACGCCATCCGCATCAACGTATGCCACGTAGTAGTTTGCAAGGTCGGTATTTACCGGTCCGAAGACGGCAAACGGGTTGGCATCGTTAAGGGATGCGGCCGGGACAATCCTTGTCACGCCGCTTCCGCTGGTGGCATCCTTGCCTGAGTTCATCGCAAATATGGCATCCACGCCGTCCCACCTGTCGGAGGTGAATATGATAAATTTCCCGTCATATGAGAAGGAAGGATACCTGTCATTTACGAAAAGGTCCGTGTCGGTAAGCCTTATGGGTGTTCCTGCAACAATAGTGTTGAGAGTGGGGTCGATGGTAACCCTCACCATCCATATCTTGTCCCCGTTTGCCCCGTTGTTCTTCGTGTAGACAATCTGTGTCATCTCGGGGTTAAAGCACGGGTCTTCCGCATCGGTAAGGCCGAGGCCCAGGGGAGTGACAGTACCCGTAGGCAGGTATATCGCCTCAAGGTCTCCGTCCCTCACATATACGCCCCACCTTCCGTCGGAAGAAATGTTAGGCTGTTGCAGCGCGATTTGAGGTGGCACTAATGTTGCAATTGTTGAACCGAAGGAACCGTCATGGTTCATCCTGTTAATTCTCTGCTGATTTGCATCGTCATACAGTACTGTTCCGCCGTTGCCAGCGAGAGACGGGTTTGCCTTGACGGTGCCGCTTGTCGTAATCTGTATGAGGCCGGTGGTGCTGCCGTCGAGGGCGTCCGCCACGTCAGCCCTGCTTATTTCGATGGGGTTGGCATCGGCGTTGTTGAATACAAAGCGGGTATCGTTGAGCCCTACAGGGAATTCGCCTATCGTGGTGACTATTCCGACTCCCCAGTTGGCAAGGCCCGAAGCGAGGTTGGTTCTTTCAAACTTGGCGCCGTTGCTCTGTGCGGGAATAAGGGCGTCGAAGTTTGTCTGCCACACGCTCACAAGACCCGTTATGTCCGCGGCATAGAACATGTCGCCGGTGGTATCGTCGAGAACGGGGTTTGTCGTATCGTCGCCGTAGAATGCCGGCTCAAACTCGTCCTTCAGGGATGTTGCCGTTACGGCTGTCTCGATGCCGGTGGAAAGGTCGCGCACGTATACGTCAAACAGTTCGTATCCGTAGGTGCCCGCCAGCTGTTTTGAATAAATAAGCACGTCCGCTGCTCCAACAATCTTGTTGACGTTGCTTACCAGCCTTCCGTACATGGGCGTCGGGCTTTCGTTTGCCGTGACAGCGGTTATAAAACCGGTTGTCGCATCGACCGTAAAGATATCCTGGATGCCTGCCTTCACCCCGACGTAGGCTACCGTGTTGCTGTCGGAGAGGAAGACCGGATGCTTCAACTGCCTGTTTGTTTCCTGCACGAGAAGGGTGGACTTTTTGGTTGCAAAGTTATATACCCAGAGCTCGTGGGTCCCCGTTGCAGGGTTGGTATCCCTGGTGTAGGCAAGCAGGCCCGCTGTCGCCCCGTCTGAATCGGGAGACAGGGTCGCATACCTGAGGTTCTGAACTGCATCCGCCCTCAGGGGAGTTGCCGTCGCAAGGGTTGTGCCCGCCTGCGAGCTGACAAGGTATATCGCATACAGGCCAGCCGGATTGGCGGTAAACAGGATTTTCTTCCCGTCTGCCGTGAACGCGGGGTTGAGCATTACGTAGGAAACAACAACGCCGTTGGTGACGACCGTGCGGGTCGTACCCGTGGCGATGTTCTGTACCTTCATGTTGCCGGCAGTTGTGAGGACTTCGCCGTTTCTAACGCCGCCCGTGGCGTCGCGGGTGACACCCTCGACGTATACTATCTGGCCCACGTTCCTTGCCTGTGCTATGCCGGAAAAAGCAAACACGGCGGCAAGAATGAGAGCTACTGCGCCAAACTTTTTAAATCTACTCATATTATTCTTCCCTCCTCTTCTGTTTTTTGCCCTTTCTGACTTGGCTTTTTGCCGCGGGACAAGGGCCTTTCCCGCTGAAGCATTGAGTTGAATAAATCCTTATTCTTTCGCACACCACCTCCTTGCAAAAGTTAAGGTTCCGACCGCAAGCTACGGTTACGGAATAAAAAAAGTTGGTTAAACTGTCATACTTCCTTAAATCTGAAGGATAAGTTCATAAAAAACTATATCTTCAGATCCTTCTTTATCAAGTATCCTGATTAACTCGCTGAGTTTCATGTGAACAGAATAATTTTAAATTTTATATTTAAATTATAAGGGAGCACCCTTTTTTTGTCAAGCTTTTTTTTAATAAAACTTTCAACTTCCAAACGCGTAAGTGGTACTTGCAAAACCTTTTATTATCAAGCTTATTCAACTTCCATTCCCGCAGGTTGATACTATGCATTTTCAAAAATCTAAATATCAAGGAGTACCTGCCCAGAAAACATCCGTGGTGCCGGGGTACCACCGGGGCACCTGGGGTTTTGTCCTGTATTCAACATGGCCGTCGCAAAAAAGCATACTGGCACTGCCGGCGTGCCTGTATGAGATACCCATATCGGGATGGTTGAAGTTTATGCGGGCGTAATAGTCCGAGTTGTCGAGCAATGGCCCGGGGTTCATATCTGCCAGGAGAAACGTGGAAGAAGGAAATTTTATCCCCGCAAGGCTGGGCCAGAAACGGGCCTCAGGATCGGAGCTGGTGCCGCACAGGTAGCCGTTCATACCATACCACGTGGCAACCTTGTTTACGGCCGGCTCCATGCCGCTCCAGTCTACGTTCCAGAAAGCCGAGCTTTTTGCCTCGCCCGGACACCTGAGTATGCCGGCAAGCCAGTCGTCCTCGAGAGGGTCGTACATCCCGCTGTATGCGGTAAATCGTTCCCTCGACTGGGGAAGGTATGTGGCTATCTGGGTATACCAGACGTTTGTCATTGAAGCGTCTTTTGGAAAATTTTCTTTCCAGTCTTCCGCATACAGGAGAAAGACAATGCCGAGCTGTTTAAGGTTTGATACGCAGACCGCCTGCGTTGCCCTTGCCCTTGCTTTTGCAAGAGAGGGAAGGAGCATTGCGGCGAGTATGCCTATTATGGCTATGACGACAAGAATTTCTATGAGGGTGAAGCCGACTTTTTTCATTGTATTTGTCACCCTGAGATTCCTTTGCTCAAGGTCTATTGTTTGTCCCCCCTTTTTTGTCACCCTGAGATGTGTTTACTCAGGGTCTCGTTTGAGATCCTGAACAAAAACTTTTCAGGATGACAGACGGGGTGAAGCGTGTCAGGATGACAAACGGGGTGAAGCTCTTCAGCATGACAAACCTAAAATTTTCATATCATATCTTCACTTAAGTCACGCCATTCAGGATTAAAATTTTCAATCAACCTTATTTTCCAGTTCCTGTGCCAGTTCTTAAGTTGTTTCTCTCTTGCTATAGCGACTCCTATATCATTGGTACTTTCACAATATACAAGTTTTTTGATGTTATATCTTTTCGTAAATCCATCAACCAAATTATTCTTATGCTGAAAAGTTCTATGCACTATATTATTGGTAACACCGATATAAAAAACTTTGTTGCTTCCATTTGTCATAATATAGATATAGTATTCACGCTCTTTCATAAAATTAAAGGTTTGACCCCCTCTTTTTGTCACCCTGAGATGTGTTTACTCAGGGTCTCAGTTTGAGATCCTGAACAGGATAGAAACATAGGCCCCTGAACAGAAACATCTCAGGGCGATAAAATACATCGTTTTCAGGATGACAGACGGAGACGAAACGTTACAGAATGACAAGCTTCAAGTATCGTCAGCGTTTTTTCAGTGTAAAGTCTTTTGCCGTCCATGACGTAAGATTTAATATATATTCGCCGCCTGACGGAGAAACCACGTCATACCCGTTCCTGGCCGCCCACAGCCGGTACTGTCCTGCCTGCAGGGGGTAGAAGTAGAACTTGCCCGAAGCGTCAACAGTAAACTGCTGTGGAACGCCCTGCCCTTCGCAGTAAACAACTGTCCCCGCAGGCCCGCTGTAATCGAGAACTTTGACTGTTCCCGATATCTTGTACGCCGCCAGTGTGAAGTTTACGTTTTTCACGCTCGGGGATATCTTTACGGTATGGACGCCTCCTCCCTTTGGAGATATTACTGTATGATTATCCATGGATGCGGCAACAGTATAAGTGCCGGGAAGAAGCGGACCGGAATTGTAAGACCCGTCCTGCGCCACGGAGGGATTGATTGTACCCGCGGGGCCCTGGATTGTTATTGTCACACCTGTAACCGTACCGGGACTCTGCCACAGAGTTGCCTTTCCTGATATGGTGTATGCGGTAAGGGTAAAGTCTATCCCTTTCATGTTTGAATAGACGCTTATATCCCTGTATCCTTCCCTTGGAGATATCACCGTATAGTTGTTTAGGTTAACTGTTATCCTGTATGCGCCGGCAGGGATGTGCGTGAACAAATACCTGCCGTTTGAATCCACGGGAGATGTCCTGGTTCCGTCCACACCCTGGCAGGAGACTGTGACGCCCGCCATGTTTCCCGCCGCTCCCCAGAAAGATACCTTGCCTTCTATGGAATATGTTGCCATGATGAAATTCACGTTCTTTGCATCGGGACCGACTTTCACGGTATGCTGACCGGCGGCGGGAGAAGTGACTCCATAATTAACAAGGTTTGCCGTAACGGTATATTCGCCCGCAGGCATCGATTGAAAAATATAGTCGCCCGACGAATTTGGCGTGACGGGGGTACAGTTATATCCAGGACTCTGGCATGTGATAACCACCGTTGTAACGTCGGCTGTGCCGCCCGAAAGTTTTATGTTTCCGGATATTGAATAGGAGTCAAAATCGAAGTTGTACCCGGAGATATCTTTCCTGTCGAGGGTTATCCTGTATTTGCCTGAAGAAGGAGATACCACTGTATAGCCTGCCAGCTGTGCCGTCAGGTCGTAAGAACCCGGGGATAATCCGGAAAGCGTATAGGAGCCATCGGCAGAAGGATTGGTCGAGACGCCCCCCGCCGAAACAAGGACCTCGCTTTCAGCCGCATTGCCCCTGAGTACCCTTACCCTGCCTGAAACCGAGAGGAGAACAGTTGCCGTCATGGTAAAATCGGTATCCGGTGCGTCGGGACCCAGGGTGATGTTGCGGATACCCGTAACGGGTACGCTCGTCTCGTAGCCGTTCATTGTAACGTAAACGGGATAGTTTCCCGCACTGAGATTTGTGAACTCGTAGAAACCGGATGCATCGGGACTTGTCTTGAGATTCCCGCACGTGACAACGGCGTTCATGACATCCCCCGTACCTCCGCTGAGACTGACCCTGCCGGATATAGTGTAGTACCTGACAAGCGTGAAATTGTTGTCGAATGAATCCGGCCCGACCTTGACGGTGTAAAGATTATCACGGGGATGTGTCACCACGTAGTTTGCCATTGCCGCCCACACCTTGTACGTGCCTGCAAGAAGGTCCTCTATCCTGTACCTGCCAGTCATGTCAGGGGTTACAGGGGGCTTTCCCGTGTCAGAGTGTATCTCCACCTGGGTTACATCTCCGCCGTAAGGAAGTGTCACGACGCCTTCTATGGCGTATACGGGTATTGCCTTGAGGGTAAAGTCGACAGCGGAAACGTCCCTGTCGTAAATCCTTATTACCTGCCTGCCCGTGCCGCCCGGCTGTATGGTCTGGTACCTGTCAAGTTCCACCCACAGCTCATAGTTTGCCGGAGCAAGACCCGTAAACGTGAACTGGCCGGCCGCATTGGGATGCTTGGGCGGTTTGTTTCCGCAGTAAACCCAGGCGTCTGCGACGTTTCCGGTGCCTCCCTGCAGGGTAACCGTACCACTTATGTCATATGTAGGCACGGGGTCGAGGGCAAGGGTGAAATTCATGCCCGTTACAACCGGGGCGCTTTCCCCCACCACAACGAAGTAGTGTCCCTGGTTGGTTGTGGGAAAAGTGGTGTGGTAATCCCTTCTTTCGACCCATAAATCGTAAGTGCCGGCGTTCAGATTCTTCAAAACGAAATCTCCGGCGCTGTCAGGATAGACATTGATATCGCCGCAGTGCACGACAACCCTGTCGGGAGTTACTGTTCCGTCGGACATGGTTACCCTGCCCGATATGGAATACATGTTATGGGTAGGCTGGCTTACCATCAGGAAATCAAGGTTTGCCTGGCTCGGAGGAACCCATTTCTCGTATCCCCAGCTGGTTGTTCCGGGAGGGTCTTCCTTGGGCCTGAGCCCGACATATCCCTGCATTTTGACCCTTACCCTGTAATAGCTCCCCGGCTCAACGCTCGAAACCACGTATTCCCCCGTTGATTTGGGGTTTACATAGAGAGATTCTATCTCGTCACCCCCCATCTGGTTCAGCTTCGAACAGACGATGGTGGCCCCGGACAAATCGGCGGTCCCCTGGTGAATGGAAACCTTGCCGGAAACAGTGTAGGAACCCATTACGAATTCTCGTTCTTCGTTCCTGTTTGTAATGGTAATGTCGTAGTAGCCCGTGTCGGGTCTCAAAACTCCGCATCCGGCAAGAACGGCTTCCACGCGGTACGGGTTTCCCACCTTTGCCGTAGGCAGAAGGTTGTATATCGCATAGTTGCCTGCGCTGTCGGGATGAACGGCAATATACACGTGGGGCACATCCGGATTGGTGCTGACTGCAGTACATATGAGGGTCACGTTTGTTATGGGTTCGGGTATGGAAGTATTGAACCTCACCTTGCCCAGTATGGAGAATGTAGCAAGTATGAAATTCTTGTCTTTCACATCGCTTCTTGTAACCGTGACTGTATGCTTCTCGTTTGAAGGAAAGATTGTTATGTAACCCCTGAGCGATACAGAAAGGGTGTATGTTGCAGGAACAAGCCCCGTAAATTCATAATTACCCAGGGAGTTTGGCATGACAGAGTAGTTTATATACTCGTCCTTCGCGCTATTGTAGTAGCTGCATACGACCATCGCCTCCCGAGGCGTAACAGTTCCGCCCTGCAGTTTAACGTTACCTGAAATCCTGTATGTTCCGAGAGAATCGACCGTGAAATTCTTTTCCGTTGCGCTGGGTCCAAGGAGAAGCGGTTCATACCTGCCCGAGGAAGGACTTGATACCTTGTACCCTTCGGGAATCTCGACGTAGAGCTTGTATTCTCCTTCCGGAACGGTGTTGAAAATATAGTTGCCGTCGTTATCGGGATGAACCGAGAAAGCTATATCGGGATCTGCGAGATTATCGCAGTGCACCTTTACGTCGGGAGCCCTTATGATTCCTTCCGAAACGTTGACCCTGCCCCTGACAGAGTAGTAAGAGACAGGTTCAAGGGTGAAATTTATATCTGAGGCATTATTCTGGACATCCGTGAGCGTATGCTTTCCCGTCACAGGGTCGGTAGTTTTATAGCCCGCCATGCTTACCCTGAGCTCGTAATCCTTGCCGGGCGCAAAATTTTCAAATATGTACCTGCCCTGGGTATTTGGTACGGTCGTGCTCTGCAGGCCCGTCGTGAGATTCCTGCAATATACCGTGGCGCTTGTAACCTCTCCGCTTCCCCCGAGAAGGTTGACAAGTCCCGAAATTGAAACAGTCTGCCCCTGTTCCCAGTTAAAGACGAAGTCCCTGCCCGTAGCGTCCGGCCCCACGGAAACGGTATAGCGACCTCCCGAAGGAGATGTTATTACGTAATACTGGTAATCGGGATCTGCCGCAGGCAGTTCATACCAGATTACATAGGTTCCCGCAAAAACGCCCGGGAAATAAAAATTGCCGTACTGGTCGGGATATGCGGTAATAGGATTGGCCAACCCCCTGTGAACTTTAATACGGGTGACATCGGCAGGAAATCCGTTGGGACCGCCTATCAGAGACACCCTTCCGGCAATGGTGTAGGTATTGCTGTACGCCAGGACAAAATCTATGTCCCTGGTAACATTGTCCGAGGTGGGCGGGTCAGGAGGCAGTTTTATGGAATAGTGGCCGTTGTTCGTCACCGGAACAGCTATCCTGTAGCCGGCAAGTTCAGCGTACACATCGTAAGTGCCCGGGGGAAGGGATAGGAAAGAGTACTTTCCCAAAGAATCGCAATTTGTCTGCCTGCCTCCGGCGTAAACGGTAACGTCGGTGTAAGAACCCGTGCCTCCGCTTATCGTCACCTTGCCGTGAATATCATAACCTATCTGAAAAGGACCGTACGTGAGAGTATGTACATTCCTGTTGTGGGTATTTACATAATCTATCCACCAGCCATTCCAGTTGAGCCCCTTCTGCATGGTTCCGTCCAGCTTGTAGGTTACCGGCTCTTCGTTCTGGCTGTTGTGGGATATCACGTGTAGGTAGTAGTGGCCGGGATTGTTTTCCGCTAAAACCAAGTCTCCCGCAGCCCATTTCGTATCGCTCTCTGAAAATGTGACGTCATAGGCGCTTTTGCTCCATACGATATGGTAGTGGTCAAGATTCCCGATGCCCCATCCGGAGTTGTTGACAAATGTGAATCTTGTTCCAATATCATAGCAGGCGCCCACAGGCTGTTGAGGAACAACATCGGGAGATTTAGGCAATGTCCAAACGTCTCCCGTTATGTCGCACCATGCGGTTTCATCACCGTCTCCGTTTCGGGCTTTTGCCCTGAACCTGTAAGGAGTATTGCTGTCGAGATTTTCACTTGCCCAGAAGTTCCATGCGTGTGAAGATGTATACTGCCCGTTGGACGAATTGTAGCTTGCTGTCCCGTTCTTGAAATAGCTGTCCCAATATATGGCTCCGAGGGAAATTCCTGTCATGGAAGGAAGCGGGTCGTAATCCCCGTTATGTTTCCACCAGCCGCTGCCCCCGGTAATAGGTGGTGCAGGATTATATAAAGTTAAAGGATTTAAACCGTTGTAAAAAATAGGACTGCTCAGGTTACCTCCCGTAATAACGTTCTCTATGTAGAATCCGGAACCGCCGGCTGTAACGTTCGATGGCAAAGGGGCTTTCAGGTTAACCGTCAGGTCATTCATGCCCTTGGGTCCAAAAGAAAGTCCGGCCGGTGACTGTATGCTTGTGTAATAACTGACAAGGTATGCAGGAGGACTTGCCGTGGGAGTTGCGCTTCTTGCGTAAGTGGGACCGTAGTAATAGTTCCCTGTAATGCTGTCCCAGCTTGCCGCAGGGCTTTCTTCCCTCCCAACACCATGTTCCTTCCATGCCACTACAACCCTTTTGTAGCTCGTGTTTGTGGCAAGTCCCGTCTCCGTGTAGGAGGTAATATTGGCTGGAACTTCCCATACTTTCGAACCCCTTATGTATCCGGAACTGGCAGTTCCTATGTTGCCCCAGTACCACGTGTAACAGCTGAATCCCTGTTCAACGGGATTAAGGGGGTCGGGCGTATTGTCGTCCCATACCCAGTTGATTGAACTGGTCGTGTTGGATGTGTGGCTCAGTATTCCGGGAGCTACAAGCTGGGCTGATGCAAGGCGGGCAGTAAACAGCATTAAGAAAAAACCGAACGCTGATACTACAATTTTCCTTGTATTCATTTTTCCTCTCTTGGCGAAAACTTTCGCCGGGTAAATGTATTTGTAATTGTACTGTTAGTTTATATATAAGTACTATATTTCTATTTTCTTGTCAAGTTTTTCAGGATTTAAAGACGAGATGTTGAATAAAAACGTTTAAGCACGACAGGGCGGGCTTTGTTTATCAATATGTGTCAACGAGGCTGTATATTTTAAGTTTTTTCTTGATCTCCCGGGCTGTAATATCTGAAACAAGTCCCGGCTCTGTCTCCACGGCTACTATCTTTCCCGGCCGGATGTGAAAGAAATTGTCGGAAAAGCGAACATCTGTTCCTGGCAGTTCCACGCGGCACCAGAGTGCAGGATGCTTTGCCGAAAAGCCGATTATAAATTTGTCTTTCCCTTCCGACACCGTTTCCGGGCGAATTCCGGGATTTTCCGACAGGTCAAGATGCTTGGGACGCGCAAACAGGACAAGGTTATCAGAAACCGTTTTCCCTTCCGAACTCAATTCGAGCCAGACAAGAAGATTGCGCCATCCGCATCTATTCAGCAGGTGCTTGATTTTAAGGGTTTTCACCAACCTGTTGCCCGAGGCAGGCACATTTTTCACCATGGAACCGGAAAGCAGTACCGTGCCTTCAAGGTCGGTTACGTTCCATTCAAGCCGTACCTTTTTTGAAACCGAAAGGTCGCTTGTGACGTGTATGTCGACAGTTCCTTCCTCAATATTTTCAATGCCGCTTACAATGAGCGGCGCATAGAAGCGGCAAGCCATGTAGTGGAGGGCTTTCCATCTTCCGAAATAGTCAACGGAACTCCAGCTGGCTACGGGCCAGGTATCGTTTAACTGCCAGTAGAGGGTCCCCATGCAGCGGGGCATCAGCCGCCTCCAGTGCTCGCACGCATATTTCATGGCCATCCCCTGCAGAATCTGGCTCAGCCAGATAGTGTTCTCAAAACTGCCTGGAAGGCGGAACCAGTCGAGCATGTACTGAATAATTGTCGTGTTTCCTATACCTGAACGCTGGTGATGCTCCATTATCCGGGAGGTTATATTCCTGTCTTTTTCTTCGGTGTAGCTGTAAACGGTCCGCGGCTCGGGAAATGACTGGAAACCGAATTCGCTGACAAACCTGTGGAAACATGTGCGGTACCACTCAAACGGCTGTTTCCCGTGCCATACCGACCAGAGGTGGGAATCTCCGCAGGCAGGATTATTGTAATCTCTCCTGCTGCCGCAAGGACTTGCCGGGCTGCCTCTCCAATAGACGCGTTCGCCGTCTTCCCGCATGACGACGTTTTTCAGGAGCTTTTCAAAAAGTTGTTTATACTCTCCCAGCGGCATCTTGCCTTTTTTCCATCCGCCGGGGCCCACAAGCCCTCCTGTTTCAACCTCGTTGTTCCCGCACCACAACGCAAGACAGGCATGGTGGCGCAGACGCTTTACATTGTCCGAGGCTTCGGCTTCAACGTTTTTCATGAATCTCCTGTCGAAAGCGGGGTAGTTCGTGCATGAAAACATGAAATCCTGCCAGACGCATATGCCCTTTTCGTCGCAGGCATCATAAAATGTGTCATCCTCGTATATCCCGCCTCCCCAGACCCTCAGCATATTCATGTTGGCGGACGCCGCGTCATCAACAAGGCGCCGGTAACGCTCCCCTGTCATCCTGGAAAGGATTGCGTCGGCAGGTATCCAGTTGGCGCCCTTTGCAAAAAAAGGCACGCCGTTGACCCTGAACCTGAAAGACTCGCCCCATGCGTCTTTTTTACGTTCAAGTTCAAGAGTCCTCAGGCCTATACGGCAGGAGGCATTATCCAGGATGTTGCCGTTTTTATCCCTCAGTTCCATGCTGACAGAGTAAAGGGTATGCGCGCCCATGCCGTTGGGCCACCATAGCTTTGGATTTTCAACCTCAAGCTCGGCGCAGGTTTTTTTTCCTTTTGTTGCAAGAATTTTCTGAGACAGGCATTTCCCGTCCAGCCGGATACTCGCAGAAAATACAAGAGGATTGTCCGACATGCGTTCAACCTCAAGCTCCACTTTTACCTTCACGTTTTTTTTCCCGTGCTCCTGATTTATCCTGAAACCGAGAATGCGCGCGCTGTCGAATCCTGCAAGGTAAACAGAACGCCAGATACCGCATCCGAGGGCTTTTATTCCCCAGTCCCACCCGAAGTTGCACGGTTCCTTTCGAACCCATGCGTGGCCGGCTGCCGCAAGTTTTGAGCGGCTCACTCCCCACCCTGGAACATTGAATTTTCCCTGCCGTTTATCTATGTAAGGGATGACAGAGAGGAATTTCACGGTTATACTGTTTGAACCCTTTTTGAGGAATTTCTTGACGTCCCATTCCCATGTGCGGAACATGTTATCGGTCTCGGCAACTATCTTCCCGTTGATGGATACAACGGCAAGGGTATCGAGTCCTTCGCAGAACAGCATGATTTTTTTGCATGCCAAAAATTCATCTGCCACGTTGAAAGTCCGGCTGTAAATCCAGCTGCTTTCGCCTATCCACTGGAGACTGTCTTCGTTGTCGCGGTAAAACGGGTCGGGAATTTTTCCCTCTCTCACCAGGTCCCCGTAGATATCGCCCGGCACACGTGCCTTAAAGGATTCGGACCCATTTTCCCTTTTTACCGTCCACTCTCCGCCAAGATTTATTTTTTTCAACATTGAAATTCCCCTGTGCAAGGATTGTCAAATCCTGCCTCCGTATTTCTTCAAAACAGCGGCGGCATCAATGCTCATGTAAAAATTTGCCCAGTGCAAGGGAGTCCAGCCGTGCTTGTCTCTCGCGTTGACATCTGCACCTTTGTCCAGCAGAAAGCGCACAAGAAGCGTATCTCCTTTTTTAACTGCATTGTGAAGGATAGACGCCCCGTTCCATGCCCTTGCATTTATGTCGGCTCCCTTCTCGAGAAGGACTTTTGCGACCTTTGCATCTCCTTTTTCGACTGCATAAAAGAGGGGAGTCAGTTCATCCCATGCAATTTCGTCGACAGGCGCCCCTCTGTC
>DAOQVZ010000035.1:0-20334 GCA_035341815.1 bacterium | reverse complement strand
TTCTTGCCTGTGCTGAAGCCAAAGGCGCAGCCTGTTTCGAGCACGGAAACTGCTTGCCTTCCTCTATCTTATGTCGGAATTTCTGATATTAGTTTCATGCAGCAGGCAGGATTATTTATCCTGTCTCTGGAGGAATACGCCTGAAAAATCTCCTGCAAGCTTGCCTTTTTGCAGTACCAGCCTGCCGTTTACAATCACATAATCAATGCCGGCCGGGTACTTGTGAGGCCTGTCAAAAGTAGCCTTATCTATGACAGTTTTTTCATTCCAGACGGCGACGTCCGCCCATGTGTCTTCCTTTATTACTCCCCTGTCTTTAAGGCAGAGCCTGTCTGCGGGAAGTTTTGTCATTTTTTTTACGGCGTCTTCAATCGATATGATTTTTTTCTCCCTGGCATAATAACCAAGCACCCTGGGAAATGTTCCGTAAAGTCTCGGATGAGGATGTCCCGAGTTAATCGGTACGGTCCAACCGTCGGAGGCAACACAGGTTTCAGGGTATTGAAGAATATATTCGACCTCCTCCTCTGACATGCTGTGGGATACCATCATTGTGGCCCCGTGTGAAGGATTTGCATGAATTATGTCCAGTGCGGTTTCTGCCGCTCCGTCCGGGGTCATCTTCCTGCCGAATGCTGTTACCGCGTCTGCCAGGGTTTTCCCTGAAAGTGAAGGTTTGGGGACGCAGTTGACAAAGACTATCCTTGAAAAGTCATTGTCATAGAAATTATCAAACTTCCTGAGTATGGCTTCTTTAATCTGCTTTCTCTTCTTCATAATCCTGTTTTTGATGTCTTCCGGGCTGCCCTCTCCCGCATCGGTGGGCATGAGAAGCTGTATTGTTCCGCAGCTTGCCGTATAAGGATACTGGTCAAGGGTTATATCGATTCCTTTACTGCGCGCCTTCTTTATCAGTGCGATGGTTTCCCTGCTTTTGCCCCAGTTTTTGACTCCGCATACCTTGTGATGGGATATATGAACGGGAACGCCTGTTTCTCTGTTTATCTTCAACACTTCTTTTACAGAGTCCACAACTTTTGCACCTTCGTTTCTAATGTGGGAGACGTAAAAACCTCTTGTTCCCCTGAGCACATTTGTCAGTTCAATCAATTCGTCTGTTTTGGAATATGCCCCCGGAACATAAGCAAGCCCGGTTGAAAAGCCGAAAGCTCCGGATTGCATGTCTTCTTTCAAAATATCTTTCATCTTTTTCAGTTCGGTCCGGGAAGGCGCCCTGTTATCCCTGTTCAATACCATCATCCTTATGGTATTGTGTCCGGCCAAAAGGGCAAAATTAGGGCCCAGCGTGTTTTTCCCTGCTTTTTTTATCTCCAGTATTTTTGTGCCGATTCTGCCGTACCCGAAACCGCAGTTGCCGCTCACAACGGTTGTGACACCCTGCTGCAGGTAATTCATTGTCTCAGCCGGAGCGCAGTGGGTATGAAGGTCTATGAATCCCGGAGAAAGAATATGCCCCTTTGCGTCTATCTCCATTTTGGCATCTCCTTCCACAGAACCTGAAATTTTCTTAATTCGGCCTCCCTTAATTCCCATCTCCCCGCTGAAAGCCTTTCTGCCTGTTCCGTCAAGAATCTTTGCATTTATTATTCTTATGTCGTATTTCATTGTTTCTCCTGTACTTTCAATGTCATCCGCAAAAAATGTCGGACTTCTTTTTTTTCCTGTTAAATATGGGAATTGACGATGCGAACCACGCTGTTCCTTTCCTGTCTATCGTTATCTCTGCATGGAAAGGCGCAAAATCGTCTTTGCTTCCGGTCCGGACTTTGCTTGAGTTTCTTTTTCTTCTTTCTTCCATTCTTCCTTTATGGACTCTTTTTGCCGGTTTCTTTTATCTGCAGGGTTGTTTCCGGTTTCTGGTAAAATTCCATGGTTTTGGCCATTTCTTTTATATTGCCGATTTTTCCGGCAAATGTTTCGGCTGTCTTCATGCACGAAGGGCCCTTGATTCCCTTTACGAGAATTCTTACCTCTCCTTCTTCGGTTATAATAATCTCCAGTTCTTCTTTACCTTTCATCTTTTTATCCCCACCTTCTTGCAAGGATTTTCACGCCCTTGTTGCCTATCTTCTTTTCTTCCACTATGGAATATCCCTGTTTTGCAAGCTCTTCTTTTACCCTGTTGTATGCGTACTGGCGTTTTATCTTCTTCACCGTTTCCTTCTGTTGCTGTAAAATATTCCCTGAAGAAGCTGAAGAAATAACCCGGTACTGTCCGTTTTTCTGTTTCTGAAAACCTGTTTTTACTCCTGAAGAGTCGCTTATAACTATATCTGCTTTTTCGACCGTTCCTTCTGCTGTTTCCATGACAAAAAGCTGGTTTTCCTCTTTTTCCAGTTCTTCAAGAATGCTGTATTGTATCTTCAGTTCGTCGAGCGTTTTCTTAAGAAGAAAAAGGCTTTCTATTGTAAGTTCAATTCCGCAAAGCGCGCTCATGTTTATTGTCTCCTATATCCTGCCAAAGGGGTTTCCGCCGTCGTCCCGTTCGACCATTGAAACCATGGCCATGCCACCGATAACAAGCAGAAAACCCGGTATGAAGAAGAAAAGGGACAGCCCCGCTTTTTTTGCATGCATCGAGAGCATCCCCGCAAAAGTAAGAATTCCGCCCGCCGCCATGATTATATAAGCGGCAGCTTTTTCCTTCCCTCTTTCTATGTCCCTGAGAATGACCATCTTTGTTTCGGTCTTTTTTGCATGCAGCCCTTTTAAAATTTTTACCGCGTCGGCAGAAGTCAGGTTCTCTTTCTTCATCTTCACCATCGCTTCCCTGATATACCCGGGCAGATACCTGTCCGTGGATTTATACTTAACGCCGTTTATTTCTATTTCTACCGGCTCTCCTTCCCTGAGAATGTCCTCGTCAGTCCATACAAAGCGGTACCCGCACCAGATGCACCTTTTCTGGTTCTTGTTGCCGACTTTCCCGCACCCCGGGCATTTTATTTCATAGGGTTCGAGCCCGCTGTCGGTTTTTTCCGCTACATCGGGAAAAATTGCCCCGCAGTATATGCAGTAAAGGTTGCCTTCCCTGTTATTCCTGTTGCACTTGAAACAGGGGAAATATTTCTTGCCTACGGCTTCAGGCTGTTGGGGTTCTTCATTATCCGCGCCGAATTCGAGGCGCCCGAACCTGTCCCCCTGTTTTTCTTTTTTCGTTATGCCCACTATTACGCTTTCGTTCTCTATCTTGCTGAACCTGCCGTCTTTTTCCATTGTCTCACATGAAGGTTAAAATTCTGCCGGAATCAGAACTCAAGTTTCCTGCTTCTTGATTCGGCGTTTTCAGGCCTGACGGTTGCGGGCACGGTTCTTGTTTCAGCCCACTGTCTAAGACTGTTAATGTTGTCGCTCATCGTCATGGCAAGTGGGATGCCGGTGCGAATGCTTTTAAGGATATCCTGGGTGGAAAGTTCCCTGTTTTCTACGAAGGAGTCAAAAAGAGCCGAGATAACTGCCTGCTCTATTTCGGCTCCGCTGAAGTTGACGGAGGCCTTTGACAGGGAGGGAATATCAAAGTTTTCGGGTTTTCTCTTCCTCTTTTCCAGGTGAATTCTGAATATTTCAGCTCTTTCATCTTCAGACGGAAGGTCTATGAAGAAAATCTCGTCGAACCTGCCTTTTCTCAGGAGTTCCGGAGGAAGCATGCTTATATTATTGGCTGTCGCTATTACGAATACCGGTTTTGTTTTTTCCTGAAGCCATGTTATGAAGGTTCCGAAGACCCTGGCGCTTGTTCCGGCGTCTGAAAAAGAAGAGCTCTGGACCCCCGAAAGAGATTTCTCTATTTCGTCTATCCACAATATTACGGGGGCTATGGACTCGGCTGTTTTTATGGCCTTGCGCATGTTTTCCTCCGAGGAGCCGACTATGCCGGAGAATACCCTTCCCACGTCGAACCTCAGCAGGGGAATCTGCCACAGGTTGGAAACGGCCTTTGCAGTGAGTGATTTCCCGCATCCCTGGACTCCGACAAGCATGATTCCCTTGGGTTCCGGCAGTCCGAAATCCTTGGCTTTCTGTGTGAAGGCGAGGGCCCTTTTTTCAAGCCAGCATTTCAGGTTGTTCAGCCCGCCTACATTGTCTATTTTCTCTTCAGTGTGGAAATAATCGAGAATGCCCGATTTCCTTATAATCTGCTTTTTTTCTGCCAGCACCCTTTCTATATCTTTGACTGTCAGTGCATTGTCCGTCACGATGGCTCGTGCGAAGGTGTTTTCGGCTTCATTGTATGTCAGGCCAAGGGCGGCATCCACAAGTTTTTCCTTTACATCGTCCGGCAGGTCTATATTGATAGCCTTGCGGGAAGAAACAGCTTTTACAATAGAATCAAGAAGGCCGGTTATTATTTTGCGGTCAGGTAGCTGGAAGTCCACGATGGCAACGTCTTTTTCCAGTTCAACGGGCACAGACAATACCGGCGAAACAAGCACCATGGTTTCATACGTGCTTTTGAGGTTCTTTGACAGGTCTCTCAGTTTGCGGATGACTGCAGGATCCGAAAGGTAGGGATGGAAATCCTGCAGTGCAAAAATTATGGAACCGGTCTGTCTCGCCACGTAGTTTAACGCCGCAAGGGGGTCCCGCGTGGCTTCGTCTATTCTCTCCTCTCCGTGTTTACGCATTCCCGCAGTTACCGACCATACAAAGAGCTGTTTGTTCTGCTGCTTGCTCAGCCTGTCGAGGCATGAAATAAAACGTTCTTCCTCGTAGGTTGTGACAAATATCAGCGGATAGCGCGCCCTTATGAGGATATCAAGCTCTTTTTCGCTGTTTTCCATTTGACATTGCGAAGGACGGTCCTTCGCGTTAAGGTTGTTTCATGCCTCCGAACATGTTCTTTACCATCTCTGTAATATCCATCTGTTTTGCGTCTTCGGGAAATTTCGGGTTGAAAACCTCTTCTGAAACCTTCTCGGTTTTAAACTCGAGAAAGTCAATCCACATGCCGGGAGTTTCCGAATCTCCATATAGTTCTATTTTTGCAGGAAGGAAAGTTGCATGGTCTATGCGGAAGAGGAGTTTTTTGAAAAAATTGCCGGTGTTGAGTCCCGCCGGCGATATTTTGCCCAGCTTATTGATGTCCTTTACCGTTATGACGTAAAATTTCCTGCCGTCAATGCTTTTTTCTTCTATATCTATCTCGTCAATCATTGTTTTCATGGCTGCAATGGATTCCCTTCCTCCGAAGATGGATGTATGGTTTTCGCTTACCATTTTTCTGACATCTGCGGGCATTTTGGTCAAATCCGCAGTCATCACCGTATTCATCATCTTCTGGTATTGTATCATCTGTTTCCCGTCAATGAGCATAACCTGTTCCATGGGAGCCGCCATGCCCGGCATTGATATCTCCATGTCCATGCGCATCTTTTCATCCTTTGTCCAGAACTTGACGGGTATCTTCATGTTGCTTCCCATCATGTTCATGTTTATCTCTAATTTCCCGCTTGCCTCTTTGAAGACGTTTTGCTTTTCCATGAGCCTTGTAAGAAAAGCATTCTTGTCTTCAACTGCCTGCGCATGCAAAAAAACCGGTATTGCAAGAATCGCCAGAATCAAAAACCATGTTTTTCTAACCATTTTTCCTCCTGTACCGCTTCATTCCAATAAATCCGGCCATGCTTTTATTTTCCATTTATTATATTACCCCGTTTTCCTTTTTTTTAAAAGTTAACCGAAGGAACCGTTCTGCTTTCTTCCGTTGCCTGGAAATAATCTTTCCCGCTGTCGAACCTGAACAGCCTGACAAAGAGCATTGCTGGGAAACTTTGTGCCGTGCTGTTGTAGGTTTTCACGCTTTCGTTGTATCTCTTTCTCTCAACCGAAATCCTGTTTTCGGTGCCTGCCAGTTCATCCTGCAGGGAAAGGAAATTTTCGCTTGCTTTCAGCTGGGGATAATTTTCCACGACTACCATCAATTTTCCCAGCACCCCTGAAAGGGCGTCTGCCGCCGTTTCCTTTTCCTGGAGCGTTTTTGCCCCTGCCCAGCGGCTGCGGGCTTCCGTGATTTCCACAAAAAGTTCCTTTTCGTGTTTTGCGTAGCCTTTCACGGTCTCTACCAGGTTCGGTACAAGGTCGTTTCTCCTCTGCAGGACATTGTCAACCTGCGCCCATGATTCTTCCACCTGCTGGTTGAGTAGGACCAGCCTGTTGTAATGAGTCTTGAAGGCCATGTATAGAATGGCCGCTATAATAATGACTGCGAGCGGAATTGCATACCATTTTTTCATAATTTCATCTCCATTTTGTCACTGCCTGCCGCCTGGTTTATCAATAATTTTTATGAGCCTTTCAAGGAAAGAAAGGTGTTCCTGCGAGATTTTCCTGAGCGGCTCGTTTGACAGGTACGGTCTTTTGCCTGTCAAAATAATGTCCAGCCTGGGAAAATATTCCGGTTCTTCAATCTCTTCACTGCAAACGTCTCTTATATTGCGAAGAAAAACCTTCAGGGAACGGTAAGACTCTTCAAGAACATCGAAAAGGAACCTGTTGTATATTATTCCCTGCTGGAAGTCTATGTAATTCTGTTTAAGCTCCCTTTCGAGCTGGAGTCTCATCTCCTCTTTCTTGACAGTGATGTCTGCCGCAAAGTCTTTACCGTATAATATTATATGATGTTCCTTTATTTCTTTCCATTCAACAGGGAAGATGTCAGATGAACTCCTGATAAATTCGGCAGAGAAGAAGAAAGGCAACAGCCTGTTCTTTAGTGAAATCTTCAGGATTTTCTTCCTGAGCATCAATATTTCTTCAACGGTAAGCCTGTCTATTACGACTACGAGATTTATGTCTGACCGGCCTTTTATGTAACTGCCTGCGGCAATGCTTCCGTATCCCATAACGCTCAAAAGCCTTTCACCGAATATCTCTTGTACAGCATTTGTAAAAATAGCCGTTCTTTTTTTAATATCATCTTCCATTTTTATCCGCCTTTGTCAGTTTTTACCAACCGCCGCTTGCGCCCCCGCCTCCGCTGCTGCCTCCTCCGAATCCTCCCCCGAAGCTTCCTCCTCCTCCGCCGCGGAAACCGCCCGAGGAGCCGGAGTAAACCATTGATTCCTTCATGTAATCGGGCAAGTGTTTTTTCCACCTGCCCTTGTACTTCTTTTTCAGCTTCCATGCAGTGACGGCAAAGATTATGGGGGCAAGCATCCCCATGAGGAAAACGAACAGAAAAGGAGCCATTATCAATAAAGCCATTACCTGGGGAAAAGAGATGTTTTTACCGGCAGCAAGAGCCAGCAATCCTGATATTAAAAGCACTGAAAGGTAAAGGGCTATGCCTGTCTTGCGAAAGAGCCCGAAAGAAAAGAAAGCAAGGAAAATGTGCCAGAAAACAAAGAAAAAAATAAGACCCGGCTGTTCCGCATCTTTTGAGGGGGCGGAAGGAAGAGGCTCCCCTTTAACGGCTTTCAATATTTCGTTTATTCCAAAGGTGAGCCCTTCGTAATAATTTCCCTTCTTGAATTCAGGCGTTATGGCGTCCCTTATTATTCTCCCGCACAAACCGTCCGGCAGAACCGGTTCGAGCCCGTACCCCACTTCTATCCTTATCTTTTTTTCCTGCAGGCTCACCAGTATCAGAACGCCGTTGTCCTTCTCCTTTTTGCCTATTGCCCAGGTGTTAAACAATTCACTGGCATAGTTTTCTATGCTGTCGCCTGCAAGGTTTTCTACCAGTGCGGCGGCTATTTCCGCTGTCGTCTCTTTTTCTATGGACCGTACAAGGTTTTCGAGCGCCTGTTTTTCCTCTTCCTTGAGGGTTCCTGTGTAGTCATTTATGAAACCGGAGTATTGAAGGGATGCGGGCTGGGCAAAAATGCGGCATGAAAACAGCATAAGCATTGCCGAAAACAAAAGAACTCTTTTAATCTTCAGCATATTACCAGTTTCCTATATCGTCGCCGGTCCGGATTTTCCTGTCAGGGCCTGCAGAAAAGAGAAGATAAGGCACGTTGGTTTTTTCGCTCTGCGGGTATCCGTAGTAAACGGGAGTGCCCCATGCGTCCACGATATTCCTTTGTTCGTCGATGTCTTTCTCTTTAAACCTCATGTACGGGCCTTTCCACAGGCTGCTTTCAACCGGGCCCTGAAGAAGGTCCACGAGAAATGACGTATAACTTCCCTGGTAGGGAGGGTAATCGCCGAAATCAGTGGTGTACATTGACAGGGCTGCTTCTATCGAATGTATGGTTGCCTGAGTCCTGACGACAAGAGCCCTGAGCCGCGCCTTGTTATATACGGGGATGACCGCAGCCGCAAGCATGGAAATAATTGCAAGAACAACAAGTATCTCCATGAGCGTGATGCCTTCTGTTCCTTTTTTTCTATCCTGCAATTTTCCACCTTGTCCCGTAAGGGGTATCTTCAAGTGATATTCCCTGTTTCAGCAGAAGCTCTCTTATGGCGTCAGCCTTTTTAAAGTCCCTCTCCTTTCTTGCTTTCTCCCTTTCCTTTATCATGGAGGCAATTTCTCCGGGTATCTTGCGTTCCTCTTTTTCAAGGATTGCCAGTACGGAATCGAGCTCTTCCATGAAAGCTTTTGCCTCTACTGCTGCGTCAATGCCCATACTGCCTGCCGATATGGAAATGTTAGCGTTCTTTATGAAGTTGAAAACTTCTCCCATTGCGGCTGAAATGTTGAGGTCGTCGTCGAGGGCGCTTTTGAATTTTGCCCTGGTTTCCTGTATATCTTCCTTTATGTTTTTATTGTCAGCGCTTCCACTGCAGAAATCGAGAGATTGGTAAAATGCGTTATAGTTTCTCACGGTATTTTCCGCCTGTTTCAGGGATGCTTCCGTAAAATTGAGACGTTCCCTGTAGTGGGAGGAGAGAAGGAGATATCTCACGGCTACGGGGTTGAACCCTTTTTCAAGAAGGCCGCGCAGGGTGTAAAAATTTCCCTTTGACTTTGACATTTTTTCGCCGTTTACCAGCAGGTGGGAGCAGTGCATCCAGAAGTTTACGAATTTCTTTCCCGTGGCCGCTTCGCTCTGGGCTATTTCGTTTTCATGGTGGGGGAATATATTGTCTTCCCCTCCCGTATGCATGTCAAAGCTTTCTCCCAGGTATTTCATACTCATCGCCGAGCATTCAATGTGCCATCCGGGCCTGCCCCTGCCCAGCGACGTATCCCAGAAGACGCCCGACTCTTCTTTTTTCCAGAGGGCAAAATCCCGCGCGTCTTCCTTGGAGTATTCGTCAACCGCAACCCTGGCTCCCGGTTTTACCCCGTCAAGGTCGATGCCCGCCAGCCGGCCGTAAGCGGGGAACCTGGATATGCTGAAATAAACATCCCCGTCTTTCCTGTATGCGTACCCTTTTTCAAGAAGCATATTAACAAGGCTTTCCATCTCTTTTATGTGGTCGGTGGCCCGGGGAAGAAAATCCGGTTTCCTCAGACGCAGGGCTTCCATGTCCGAAATGAAAGCATCGAGGTACCTGTCGGTGTACTGTCTTAAATCAATACCCTCTTTAAGGGAACCCGTGATTGTTTTATCATCCACGTCGGTGATATTCATAACTCTTTTGACCTTGTAACCGCTGTATTCCAGGTACCTGTGCAGAAGATCCTCGAAGACATACGCCCTGAAATTGCCTATGTGTGCCAGGTCGTAGACGGTCGGCCCGCATGTGTAAAGGCCTACCATGCCGTCCTTCAATGGTTTGAATTCTTCTTTTTTTCTCGTGAGGGTATTGTAAAATCTAAGCATAAGCATCCTCCGTAACGTTTCTCAATTTATAATACCATAAATCGGTCAAAAAATCACAAATGGCAGGCAAGACGAATTTTTTGTAATTTCGGCATTATGTTGATTGAGGTGTATAATCTTATCATGGGGAAAATTGCATATGACGTTATTGTTGTGGGAGGGGGACATGCGGGCATAGAGGCATCCCTTGCCTCAGCCAGGATGGGTATGTCGGTACTTCTTCTGACATTCAAAAAAGAGAGGATAGGATGCCTTTCATGCAACCCGGCCGTTGGAGGAGTGGGAAAGGGACAGCTTGTAAAGGAACTCGATGCCCTCGGTGGCGAGATGGGCAAAGCTGCTGACGCCTGCGGGCTCCAGTTCAGGATCCTCAACAGGTCCAAGGGTTATGCCGTCTGGTCGTCAAGGGTACAGGTGGACAGTCTGAAATACCCGGGTTACATGCAGGATGCGGTAAAAAGCCGGTCCGGGATTGAAATTCTGGAAGGGGAGGCAGTATCCATCCTTGTCAGGGACAATGCAGCCAGGGGCGTGGAGATTGAGGGCGGTTGTGCGTATGAAGGCAAAACGGTTGTGCTGGCTCCCGGAACTTTTTTAAACGGGACAATACATATAGGGCTGGAAAACTTTCCGGCTGGAAGGCTCGAAGATAAGAAAGCGAGCATGAAGCTCTCCGAACAGCTGAAAACTCTCGGTTTTGAAATACTCAGGTTCAAAACGGGAACCTGCGCACGCCTGGACGGCCGGACAATAGATTTCAGCAATCTATCTGCCCAGTACGGAGACGAGCCTCCCATGCCTTTTTCCCTTTCGACTGAAACGCTGACACTGGAGCAGATGCCGTGTTATATCACCTATACCAATGAAAAAACGCACAAAGTCATAAGGGATAACCTTGACCGTTCTCCCCTTTTTTCCGGGGTCATAAAGGGCACGGGCGTCAGGTACTGTCCTTCTCTCGAAGACAAGGTTGTAAAATTCCCCCACCATGACCGCCACCATGTTTTCCTGGAGCCGGAAAGCAGGGGAAACTGATTATACTATCCCAACGGAATATCGACCAGCCTGCCTGAAGACGTGCAGGATGAGTTCATAAGAACGATAGAAGGGCTGGAGAACGTTTTCATAACAAGGTACGGCTACGGCATAGAGCACGATGTGGTTGAACCTACACAGATATACCCGACGACCGAGACAAAGAAGATAAAAAACCTGTTTCTGGCGGGACAGATAAACGGGACGACAGGATATGAAGAGGCTGCGGTGCAGGGCCTTCTGGCAGGCATAAACGCTTCCCTCAGGGTGAAGGGGAAAGCTCCGCTTGTGCTTGACAGGCCATCCGGTTATACGGGTGTTCTGCTGGACGACCTTACCACTAAAGGCACTTCCGAGCCTTACCGCATGTTTACCTCGAGGGTTGAATACCGCCTTATGCTCAGGGAAGACAATGCCGATTTAAGGTTGCGGGAAACAGGGTATGAATTGGGTCTGGTAAGCAGGGAGGAATGGGAAAAAACCATGCTCAGGAAGGAGCAACTAACTGCTCTTATAGCCGGGATGAAAGAAAAAAGGATAGTTGAAAATGGAAAACCGGTAAGTATTTTCGAGTGGCTCCGTAAACCCGGGACTGCAATAAAAGACGCCCTGTCAGACATCCCGTATTCTGAAGACGTTCTGCTGGAGGCCGAAATAGAAGCAAGGTATGCGCCGTATATTGAAAGGATGCTGGCGGAGGTTAAGGAATTCAGGAACCTTGAGAAGATAAAGATTCCCGGCGGTACGGATTACGCGAAGATACCGGGGCTTTCCCTCGAGATACGGGAAAAACTGGCACGGTTCAAGCCCCTGACACTGGGCCAGGCAGGCAGGATATCCGGGGTTACCCCGGCTTCCATCGCGATTCTTACGGTATTTTTGGGCAAGAAAAGGCAATAAAAAGAATGAAAGTTGAAAACCTGCTTAAAGGAGCCTTCTATGAAAGGAAAAACTTCAAAATCATGGTTGCAGTATAAAAAGAGCCTGTTCTATCTTGCGGCAGGTAGTTCGACGGGATCAAAAAGGCCGTCCTTTGAAAATATAGAGCCTGCGCTGATTGTGAAAGGAAAAGGATGCAGGGTATGGGACGCCGACGGCAACGAGTATATAGATTTCCGCAGCGGAGTGGGCCCTGTATCTCTGGGTTATTCAAATTCCTTTGTTAACGACGCTATCAAAAAACAGTTGAAGGACGGAATTGTTTTCGGCCATCCACACCCTTTGGAGGGAGAAGCTGCCAAAATTCTGACAGAAAATATTCCCTGTGCGGAAAAAGTGCGGTTCCTGAAAACCGGAGGGGAATCGGTGGCGGCCTGCATAAAAATTGCGAGGGCGGCTACAGGCAGGAATAAAATCGTTCAATGCGGGTACAACGGCTGGCTCAACACCCTTTCCACGGGGGGCTTCATGCCTGTCGGCATAGCAAACAGCCAGCCTCTGAAAGGAGTGCCTTCACAGGTGGCGTCACTTCACAGTACACTGCCTTGGGGAAATCTGGCAGAGTGGGAAAAAGCGTTTGACGGGATGGGGAAGGAAATAGCGGCTGTTGTCATAGCCTGCAATTACGGCGAGATGGACAAAGGCAGGTATTTCCTGCCCGCCCTGAGAAAATTAACGGAGAAACACGGTATCCTCATGGTGATGGACGAGATTGTAACGGGGTTCAGGCTTGCAACAGGAGGCGCACATGAATATTTCAGCTTCATGCCGGACATGGCCGTTTTCGGCAAGGGTCTGGCAAACGGCATGCCCGTGACCGTTTACACGGGAAAAGCCGGACTTATTGACATGGCGCGCGAGGTCGGAATATCCTCGACTTTTGGCGGAGAGACCCTTTCCCTGGCGGCTGTGAAGGCGACCGTGGAATTCTACAGGAAAAATGATGTTATAGGACATCTCTGGAAAACGGGAAGATTGTTCCAGGAAGGCATCAACGGACTGTTTGAAAAATACCGCGTTGCCGCCGAACTGAAAGGATTTCCCGTGTGCCCCCTTTTCTCTTTCAGCGACAACGCTACAAGAGAACTCTTCTTCAGTAACTGCTACGCGCAGGGAGTCTCCTTGTACCACGTGCCCTACGTGACTTACGCCCATAAGAAACAGGATATCTCCGAAACATTAAGCAGGGTCGAAAAGGTTGTCAGTCGTATTGGAAAAAAGTCTGCCCGGGGCGTTTGAACCAAACAGTTTGTGGTACAATCTATAACGTTATATGCTTGTTAATGAAGTCCCTGATACCGGGGGATTATCAAACGGAGATAGAACCATGAAACTCTACAGGACGATATTATCCGAAAGGATACATAGAACCTCCACCATAGAAAGTTTCAGGCTGGTGCCGGAAGAAAGGATATCCTTCATACCCGGCCAGTTTGTCCGGGTGTTCCTGGACCGTTCAAATCCCGGCAACCGGGAGCTCAACAAGTACCTCTCCTTTTCCTCCGCCCCTGGCAGAGAATACGTTGAAGTCTCCAAGAGGCTGACGGAAAGCGTTTTCTCGGGCAGGCTCAGGTCTCTCAGGAAAGGAGACGAAGTATGGCTCAGCGGCTCGATGGGCAACTGCTTCCCGGACGGACGGCAGGAGAAGATAGCCTTCCTGGCAGGAGGAATAGGAATTACCCCTGTGATATCCATTCTTGAACATTTTTCCGACATGAAGCTGAAGAAGGATGTGGTGCTACTCTACTCCAACAGGCTGGAAGATGATATTGCTTTCAAGCCGGAGATAGACCGGTGGCGAAGGGAGAACCCGCGGATGAAGGTGTTTTATATCCTTACCGGCTGCCAGCCCAGGGACCCTGATTGCTTTTACGGGTACATTGACGAAAAATTCCTTTCCGGGAAGATCCCCGACGCCGGAGAAAGAACGGTTTTCATCTTCGGGCCTCCGGCTATGGTAAAGGCCATGTCAGATGCCTGCCACATGAAGGTGCCGGGGGAAAACATAAAGACCGAAAGATTTGCAGGTTATTGACATTCTTCCTGGCCCTGTCCATGACGGGCTTAAAGGCTTTCAGGCTTCTTCCTTCCCCTTTTGAGTATCCTCTCTTCGAATATGGTATAGAGAACCGGAACAAATACAAGGGTGAAGATAAAGCTTACCACGAGTCCTCCCAGTATGGAGAATCCCAACGGAACCCACATTTCGGAACCTTCACCCGTGGAAAATGCCAGGGGCATGAGCCCGAAAACCGTGGTCAGTGTGGTCATGAGCACGGGCCTGAGCCTCAGTTTGCCCGCTTCTACGACCGCCTTGTGAAGCTCCACCCCTTCCTCACGCAGCTGTTTTATGAATGATACGAGAACGATGCCCGTCTCGACTCCTATCCCCACCACCATGATGAGGCCGATGAAGGAGAAGATGGAAAGGGGATTCCCGGAAAGGGCAAGGGCCCACATGACGCCTATGAGGGAGAAAGGTATGGCAAACATTATGACGAAAGGGTCAACCAGCGATTCAAACTGGCTTGCCATGATCATGAATACAAGGATTATTCCCAGTATAAGGGCAAGGGTCAACTGCCTGAAGCTCTTCTGCTGCTCCTCGAACTCTCCTCCGAAATGAAGGGAGAAGCCCGGGGGGAGCTCCATGTTTTCAAGTTTTGCCTTTGCTTCGGCCACGACACTTCCAAGGCCCCTGCCGTAGATTTCCCCCTCTATCTTTACGACCCTTTCCCTTCCCTTCCTTTCTATTTCGAGCGGCCCCTTTGCCTTCTCTATGCTGGCTACCTGGGAGAGGGTAACGTGCTGCCCCGAGGGCAGAGGTATGAGCAGGTTCGAGATATTCTCAATCTTCTCCCTGTCTTCCTTCCTGAGCTTCACCTCGACATCGTATTCTTCTCCCCTTTCCCTGTAATAGGTTGCCACCGAGCCCTGGAAGGAAGTTTCCACCGTCTTTGAAATGGCGGCAACGTTCAGCCCGAGAAGGGCCGCCTTTTCCCTGTCGATTCTTACCTGGATTTCCGGCCTTCCTTCCTTTCTCGATACTTCGACGTCTCCGACCCCTTTTATGTTTTTCAGCACGTCATACACCTTTTGGGTAACCTTTCTTGCATCTTCGAGGTCATATCCTCTTACTTCGACCGACAGGGGTTTTCCTCCTCCAAGCATGACAGACCTCATGCCTGAGGAAGAATACGTCACATCGGCCCCGGGGAAGATGTTTATCTTGTTCTTCAGGTCGTACGATATGTCCCGTGGGCTCCTCTTCCTGTCGTCCTTGGATACCAGTCGTGTTCTCACGGATCCTATGTTGGAGCCTTCTTCTCCTCCCATGAGTGAACTGAGTCCCCTTTCACCCAGCCCATAGCTGGAATAGCTCATGTCAAGTTCCGGAACTTCCTTGTGTATGATGTTTTCCACTCCCCGCACTACCTCCCCGGTTTTTTCAAACCTGGTGCCTATGGGAAGGGTTACCTTGTATGCAAGCGAGCCTTCGTCCATGTCCGGGATGAAGGAGGTGCCTATGATCCTTGAGAGCAGAAGGCTCAGGAATAGAAAAAGCACGCTAAAAACAACCACACCTTTCCTGTGGGCAAGCGCGAAATTAAGGATTCTCTCGTACGAACCGATCATCTTTCCGACCCCTTTGTCAGTGAATAAGTTTATTTTTTTGAGGACTCCCTGCTTTCCCTGCGCGGAACTGCCCGCAGGTGAAGGAGAAAGCATCTTTGATGAAAGCATGGGGATGAGGGTCATGGCCGTGAAAAGGGATGCGATAAGGGTAATGGATGTCACGAAGGCAAGCTGTCCGAAAAATATGCCCGTTATGCCGCCCGTGAAGATGATGGGTATGAATATGGCAACCATGCAGAAGACCGAAGAACCTACAGCAGAGGCAACCTCCTTGCCTCCAATGATACAGGAGTTAAAGAGTCCCTCCCCGTTGTCAATGTGCCGGTGGATGTTCTCGTGGACGACTATGGCTGCATCAACCACCATGCCTATGGCTATGGCAAGGGAAGACAGGGAAATGACGTTAATAGTATAGCCTGCCATGTAAAGGAATATGAACGTGATGATAAGGGAGACGGGTATTGCGCTTGCTATGATGATGGAAGAGGCAAAGTTGCCGAGGAAGGCGAAAATGACCACCAGGACCAGTATGCCTCCGGTAAAGAGGGTGTTCTTAAGGTTGTCTATGGACTTGATAATCTGGTCTGAAGAGTCGCTTGCAAGAACAAATTCAACGTCTGCAGGCAGGTTTTTTTTCAACTCGTCGAACTTCCTGAAAACTCCTCTTGCTACGTTGACGGTGTTGGCGTCAGATTCCTTCTGCACCATCATTATCATGCCGGGCCGCCTGTTTACGAACGTTTCCTGGGTGATCTCCTTGAAATCGTCTTTAACCGTTGCCACGTCCCTTATCCTGACGGGCACCCCGTTGTATGACGTAATGACTACATCCTCGACTTCTTTTATCTCGAGCTCTTCGGGTATCCTTACGATATAGTCGAGAGAACCGGTACGTATGTTTCCTCCCGGGGTCGAGAGGTTCTCGGCCCGCAGGATGTTTTCTACCTGGCTTACCGAAAGGTTGTAGGCCCGGAGCCTCTGGTTGTCGAGCTCCACCAGTATTGCCCTTTCCATGCCTCCCCTGACCGACGCATTCGCCACTCCGGGCACGCTTTCCAGGGGGGTGCACATCTCGTCTTCGAGGAGCCTCTTGAGGTAGGGGTAGGTCTTCCTGTCCGAGCTGACTCCGTAAACAAGGACAGGCATCATGCCGACATCCAGCTTGAATATCATGGGGTCGTCTGCGTTTTCGGGCAGCATTGCCTTTACAAGGTCAAGCTTGTCCCTGATATCGTTCACCGCGTTGTCGAGGTTGGCTCCCCAGTTGAACCGAAGGGATATGGCCGACATTCCTTCCGAAGATGACGCTTCAATCCTGTCCAGCTCCTCTACGGTGGACAGGTTCTCTTCTGCGACACGGGTAATTCTTTCTTCAACTTCCTCGGGACCGGCCCCCTCGTAGGTCGTTATGACCATTATGGTGGGAATTTCTATGTCGGGCAGCATGTCCAGTCCCAGGCGGGACAGGGATACTGCGCCCAGTATGATGATTCCCAGAAAAATCATCGCAGTCGTAACCGTTTTCTTGACTCCCATTTCCGGCAGATTCATTTTCTTCTCCCTGTAGTTACTTTATGATGGATACCTTTGTGCCGTTTCTCACGGAATGTTGTCCTTCGACTATCAGCAGTGCTCCTTCCTCGAGCCCCGAAAGAACCTCAACCTGGTCCCCTTCCTCCATCCCCGTGGTTATTTTCCTTGATTTTGCCTTGCTGTTCTCCACGGTGTATACTATCTTCCCTTCTTCCTCCTCGATTATCACTTCGGCCGGAACCGCGACAACACTGCCCCTGTTGACCACTATTATATCTGTTCTTGCGAACATACCTGGTTTCAGAAGGTTGCCCGGGTTATTCATGAGGATCTCTATGCTTGTCGTCCTGGTGAAAGTATCCATCACGGGGAAGATGTTATGTACCTGTCCCGTGAACTTTTTTCCGGGGTAGGCGTCTATGGACACCTCGGCTTTCTGACCCTTCTTTATTTTTCTCAGGTTGTCTTCTCCCACGGGAACCGTTATCCTGACCCTGGATATATCAACAATGGTTACCAGCGGTCCGCTTTTGCTCATGGATGATTCCGTGACTATCTCTCCCTCGTCTATATACTTCTTTGAAACTATGCCTCCGATAGGCGCTGAAATCCTGGAATCCCTCAGCTTAACCCTGGCGAGTGCTATCTGGGACCTCAGGCTTTCCGCGTTTATCCTAGATATATCAAGGGATGTCTTTATGTCGTCAAGCGTTTTTTCTGCGACAACCTTTTCCCTGTATAGCCTCTCCATCCTTTCGTAGTCCTTCTTCAGGTTTTCTATCTTCACCTCGGCCGCTTCCAGCTGGCTCTCAAGCTGTTTCACCGAAAGATCCGTTTTCTCGTAATCCACCTGGGCGAGGATGTCTCCCTTGCTGACAGGCTGCCCTTCCCTCACGTGTATCTTTTCAAGCCTGCCTGTAACCTCCGGGTAAACGGTTACTTCGGCCCATGGTTCCACGTTGCCTGATACCAGTACCGTCTCCCTTATTTCAGCCTTGCCCGCCGGGGCCACCCTTACGGGTATTTCAACCTCTGTTTTATTATTGCCGGCCGGGTCTTCTTGCTTCCTGTTCATCAGGAAGGCGGTCAGTACAAGTATTACGGCCAGGAATACCAAGATGTTTTTCTTTTTCATTTTCCGCTCCTATCCATGTGTACGCCGGCAGACTTTTCGAGTTCGGCATATGCAATCTGGTAATCGTAAAGTGACTGGTGGTAACTGCCCATGGCGGCGGCCAGGTCGGCCTGCGCATCGAGCACGTCGGTGGTGTTTGACATTCCTTCCCCGTAAAGCAGGTTGGCCACCCGCAGGTTTTCCTGTGCCTTCTCAAGGGATTTTTTGGATGTTTCTATCTGCTGGCTTGCAGTTTCAAGGTTCAGGTATGCGCTTTTGACTTCAAGCTCTATGGCCTTCTTCAAAAGCTCATACTGGGTGTCTATCTCCCTTTTCGCGTGTATCGTTTTTTCAATCCGTTCCCTGGTCTCTCCCCAGTTCCACACATCAAGCTCCACGGCAAGTCCGATGTTCCAGCTGTTGTCCCACTTGTCCACCGGTGATACGGAACCCTTCTGGAAATTGTAGCTGGAAAGCAGTGAAACCTGAGGCCTGCGGCTGCTTTTCTCTATCTCGGTGTTGTAGCCGTATATCCGGGAGATGCTCTCCATCTGCTTTATCTCCGGGCGGTTCTCGTATGAAAGTCCTGTCCAGTGTTCGAGGTCGTGCTTCTCCTTCTGCGCATCGAGAATGTCCTCGACATCGAACTGCTCGGAGAGAGGCATGTTTAAAAGAAATCCGAGTCCTGCCTTAGCCAGGGAGACCGAATTATTCGTTTTCAGGATCGCCTGTTCTATTTCGGAAAGGAAAACCTCTGTTTTCAGGACGTCAATCTTTGTCACCATCCCTTCCCTGAAAAGGAGTTCTGTCTTCCTCAGGTGTTCCTGCGCCATCTCCTTCTGTTTTAATGCCGTCTCAACCCCTTTCATCGCCTTCAGTATGGAGAAGTATCCCTTTTTGGTTTCCGCCGCCAGGTTCTGCATCACGGCTTCCTGCTCGTATCCGCTCCTCTTCACGTTCTCCTTTGCCTGTCCATATACTGCATCGAGTTTTCCCCCCGTGTACAAGGGGTGCAGCAGTGTTATGCCAAGGTTGTAAAGATTGGCATCCATGACCTTCATGCCCATCGTCTCCCGGGCCTCGTTCATTCGTGTATAACTGAAGGATGACGACACCCTGGGAAGGAAGAACGTGCGAGCTTCCCTCTTTTCGTACTCTGCCTGGAGGATCTTCTCTTCCCCCGCTGTTATCTCCAGGTTGTTTGAAAGGGCGGTTTCTACTGCTTCTTCAAGGGTTATAACCCTTGAACCGGCAAAGGATGGGCCGGACGCCATCAACAAAAGAACCACTGCGGTCAACCTTCTCATGCGTTCCTCCCGTATAAAAAGTTATCTCTTTAGGAGACCATTCAAAAACAGGGAGACCATGTTTTCCACGGTTTTCCTGTTTTTAATCCCCTTGGTTTTCCCTATATAATAATGTTCCAGTCCCTTGAGTATGTTGAGCATGTTAAGGGCCGTGATGTCTATATCCTGAACGCTGAATATCCCCTGCCTGTTTCCTTCCCCGAGGATCTCCTTTATGATTCCGGTCTCCTCCACGTCGGTCTCGGCCCTCAGTTTCTCTATGAGATTGTAATTCTCGTGGAATTCTTCTATGGGCGACCTGTAAAGCTCAGCAATGGAGCAAATGGTTTCTATCCTTTTGGTTATGTAGGCATTCAACTTTCCCGTCACAGAATCCTGCCTGCTGACAATATCCGAAAGTTCCTTTGTCCACTTTCTAATGTCCAAGGATATCAGCTGGTTGAATATCTCTTCCTTGTTTCCGAAGTAGTAATATATGGAGCTTTTTGCCATGCCCAGCTCCCTGGCTATGTCGTTCATGGTGGTTTTCCTGAAGCCGTAGCGTGCATACAGTTCCCTGGATATTCCTATTATCCTCTGCCTTATCCCGTTTTCGGATTCTGTTTTTGTCATTTTATTGGTATGCGGGGCCATTGTCCGCCTATCCTTCCGCCGCTAAAAAGAATAAGCCTAATCTTACCTCTGTGCAAAGCTATGGTCAACAGATAGGATATAATTATAGTACATTAGACCAAAAGAGTCAAATGTTCGAATTGAATCATACTGTGCCACGCGGGATGGTAATTGGAAGAAAGGCTTGACTCTCATTTCAATCTCTGCCGCCTATCCTTCTGTTGCCTCATTTTTCCTGCATAAAGACTCCCTCTTGACATCTCGGAGGAATGTGTAATACAATTAAAATCGATCAGGATTTGGAACATATGCCTGATTGTCGTAAGGCAAAGGGGTGCGATATGAAAAGAATCCTGCGTGCTTTTGCCGTAATACATTTTTCTTACCTTTTTATTTTCCTTCCTGTATTGGCCTGTCAATT
>DAOQVZ010000034.1:0-20524 GCA_035341815.1 bacterium | reverse complement strand
CTTTGATTATGTAAAAGTAATGACTACTGGAGAAGGAGGAATCGTGGTTACGGACAACGCGGAACTCTACAGGCAGGCTGACTGCTACCACGACCACGGCCATCCGCACCTGCCGGACACGGGCAGGGGAGACGAGAGAAGGGCCCGCAAAGGTTTCAACTACCGCATGAACGAGATACAGGGAGCGCTCGGCATTATCCAGCTCAAAAAGCTTGACTACATTGTATCCAGACAGAGGGAAAACAAGAAAAAAATAAAATCAGGGATCCGGGATATCGGGGGACTTGAGTTCCGGCACCTTCTTGACGAAGAAGGTGAGATATCGACTTTCCTGACTTTCCTGCTGCCCGGCAGGGAAAAAGCCGAACAATTTAAAGACAGGATGAAAGCGCATGGAACGGTTCCGGCAACGCTCAACTACTGGCATTTCACCGCGAACATAGAGATAGCGGGCGGCACTTTTCCGAAAAGCGAAGCTATTCTTTCAAGAAGCGTCTCTCTGGAGATAAAAACGAACATGGAAAATGAGGTTATAGAAAAAACTGTTGATTCCATAAGAAAGAGCGCTAAAGAAGTTCTGTAAATATTATGCAGGGGTAACGGAGCCATGAAAATATATATATCGACCGATTTGGAAGGGATAACCGGGGTCTGGAAATTCAGCCAGACCAGGGAGAGGGGAACCGCTGAATACATGGAAGCGGCAAGACTTCTGATGCATGATATCAGCGCGGTTGCCGAAGGATTGAAACAGGCCGGAGCTGACCAGATATATGTTGTCGACGGACACGGCGGAGGCAACAATTTCATTCCCGAACTGATGATTCCGGGGGTCCGTTATATAACAGGCAGGGGAAGACCGAGGCTCGATTATCTGCTTGATGAATCTTTCAGCGGTTATATAATGCTCGGATACCACGCAATGAACGGGACCCGGGACGGGGTGCTGCATCACACGCAGAGCTCGAAAGAAGAGCTCAAATTCTTTTATGACGGCGTTGAAAGGGGGGAAATCTACCAGAGCAGCGTGGTTGCCGGCCATTTCAATGTGCCGGTAATTCTCTTTGCCGGGGATGAAGCCGGCTGCCGCGAGGCGAAAGAAACTTTGGGTGAGAATATCCCCGCGGTGGCGGTCAAGCAGGGAATATCGAGGGAAGCCGCCGTGCTTCTTTCTCCGGAAGAAACGCGCGAAATGCTTATTGAGGGCGCAAAAAAAGCTGTGGATGCAATCGGCAAATTACCTTCCTACAAGGTGAAATTTCCGATAAAACTTGTTATCAGGAAAATGGGCCCCAGGGGGACAACCCCGGAGAATCCATATTTTTCAGAAGAAGAGAAAATTGTCACAAATCCTTTTGAGATTGTAAGCGGCAGCAATGGCAACGTTTAAGGACAATTATGCCTTACAGTGTTTCGGAAGTTTTTTATTCATTCCAGGGCGAAGGTTTCCTTCAGGGACTGCCCATGGTCTTTGTAAGGCTGAGCGGATGTAACCTGAGATGCCATTTTTGCGACACCAAATACGCCTTTAAAAATGGAAAACACCTGGAGAACGTGGAAATATTCGAGCTTATAAAAGGGCATGGATGCAAAAGAATATGCATAACGGGGGGAGAACCTTTCATGCAGGAATTATCTCCCCTGGCAGAACTGTTAAAGAAAAAGGGATACTGGCTCACAGCGGAAACCAATGGAACGCTCTGGCAGAAACCTCCTCTGGACTGGCTGACGGTCAGCCCCAAAAGAGAAGGCAAAGGCATATGTCCAGAAGGATACGATAAAAGATTCCTTGAAACCGCTTCTGAATTCAAGTATGTCATCACAGACAGAAAAGATTTTGACTTTATCGACAGGCAGATTAAGCAACCGGTGATTTTGCAGCCGGTGAACAACAATTTGCAGGCTGCCCGTATCATATCGGAATTCATGTTAAAAAACCCCGGTCATAACTGGTACCTCAGGTTCCAGAACCACAAGATAGCTGGAGTAAAATGAAAAAAGCGGTTTGCCTGATATCCGGAGGCATGGACAGCTATGTAGCGGCGGCAGAGGCGTCAAAAAAAGGATACAGCATACATGCTTTAACCGTTAATTACGGACAGAAAAACAACAGAGAGCTTTCCTCTGCAAGAAAGATAGCCCTTTGCCTCAAAGCGGAAAAACATGCTATTCTCGATTTAGACCTTTCATGGACAGCCTCCGCGCTTACAAACAGCAGTATAGATATACCGAACGGATTTTCTGCTTCAGACATACCGCCAACATACGTGCCTGCAAGAAATACAATTTTCATAAGCCTTGCCATGGCCATGGCTGAAACGGTAAATGCAGATTCAATTTACATAGGCGTCAATGCCGTTGATTTTTCGGGATACCCAGACTGCAGGCCTGAATATATAAAAAGGTTTCAGGCACTTATAGACGTGGCAACAAAGAAAACCTCGGGAGGTGGAATCATAAAGCTACAAGCTCCCTTGATAAATATGTCAAAATTGGAAATAATAAAAGAAGGTCTGAAGCTTGAAGTTGATTTTTCCCTGACATGGTCCTGCTACAGAAGCGGCAAGATGCCTTGCGGTAGATGCCCGAGCTGCTTACTTAGAGCGAAGGGGTTCAGGCAGGCAGGCGTGAAAGACCCTCTTATTGTTCTTATGAAAAAGGAGAAAAACTGCACATGAAAAAAATATTGATAACTGAACCTTTCGCACAGGAAGCGGTAAACCTGCTCAAGGAAGCGAATTTCGATGTGGTTTTGAATGTAGATATCAATGAAGACGAGCTTGTAAGAATAATAAAAGATTTCGATGGCCTTATTGTAAGAAGCAAGACAAAGGTAAACGAACGGGTTATAAAAGCAGGGAAAAACCTCAGGGTAATCGGAAGGGCGGGCGTGGGTATCGACAATATAGATGTTGAGGCCGCAACCAGGCAGGGAATTATAGCAATGAACGCCCCCGATGCCAACACTATTTCCACGGCAGAACTGGCAATGCTATACATAATGGCTTTATCGCGGAATTTCTACCAGGCAGTTTACTCTCTGAAAAACAGGAAATGGGACAAAAGCAAACTCAAAGGCAGTGAACTTTACAAGAAAACGCTGGGAATAATAGGACTTGGAAGAATAGGAAGCGAAGTTGCCGGGAGGGCGCTCTCCTTTGGCATGGAAGTTGTCGCATTTGACCCTTTCGTATCCCCTGACAGGGAAAAACAGCTGAACGTAAAACTCCTTTCTCTCGAAGAGCTTCTCAAAAAGTCGGACTACATTACATTGCACCTTAGCCTGACCAGGGAAAGCTACCACCTTCTGGGAGAAGAAGCTTTCAGGAAAATGAAGCGTGGAGTCAGAATCGTGAATTGCGCGCGCGGCGGAATCGTTGATGAAAAAGCCCTTTACGCCGCAATAAAAGATAAAATTGTGGCAGGCTGCGGACTGGACGTTTTTGAAAAAGAACCGCCTTTGGACAATCCCCTGCTGGAACTTGAAGAAGTCATAGCTTCGCCGCATCTCGGCGCTTCCACCCACGAGGCACAGAAAAACGTTTCTCTGCAAATAGCAAGGCAGTTTAAAAACGCCCTCATGGACGGAGTGATAGACAACGCCGTCAACTGCCCCCATATAGATTCCTCAGTCCTGGGCCAGATACAGCCATACATGGTAATGGCCGAGAAACTCGGGAGTTTCCAGGGCCAGGTCGTTGAAGAAAACATAGAAAACGTTGAGATAACCTATACAGGAGATATCCTGAATTATAAAACCCAGCTTTTCACGCTTTCCTTCCTCAAGGGACTTCTCGGTTGCACGGTTCCTGAATATGTCAATTATGTCAATGCAATGTTCGTCGCAAAAGAAAGAGGCATAAAGGTGATAGAAAAACAGAGCAGTGAAACTGAAGACTTCCCCAGTATCATAAGAACGGAAATCAAAACAGCCGGAACAAAGAACAACATAGCGGGAACCGTCTTCGGAAAAAATGACCTGCGCATAGTAAGAATAGACGGGTATCACGTCGATGTTTCCCCTACCGGATACCTGCTGTTCTGCATGAACAGCGACAAACCCGGAGCCGTTGCACATATATCCTCGGTGCTTACCGAAGCGGGAATCAACATAGCAAATATGACGGTAGGCCGAAAGGAAGCTGGAGGACAGGCCGTAACGGTACTTAACATCGACAGCAAAACTACAAGAGAAGTCCTGCTTCAAATCAAGGACAATCCGGTTATTACAAAAGTAAAGCTGATAAAACTCTGAAAAATGAATCAATCATAACATATGGATATCTTGACCCCTTTGGACAGGGAAGATAAAAAAGGGTTCAGCATAATAGAACTGGCTGTCGCGCTTTTCATATTTTCGCTTTTTCTCGTTTTCTCCCTTGCCTGTTTCCAAAAATACCATAAATCCATGATGCTTGAACTAACCGCAAAAGATATTGTGGAAGCGGTTTCTCTCGCAAAGGAATATGCCTTGAATGAAAGAAAAAATCTTTTTGTCGTGTTCACAGGAAATTCTTTTTCCATCCTTAGGGAAAACAGAGAGCTTGTCGGCAAGGAATACAGGTTTCGCGAGAGAATAGAGGTAAAAGAGAAATCTGAAGGGTTCAATCCTGTTATTCTCCAGCCGGACGGCACTTCCAAAATGGCCGGATTCATGGTAATAAGGGATGTCTCCGGCGGAAAAGAAACCAGGATAGTACTGCACAACCTTACAGGAAGGTGTTTTATTGAGAAATAGACACGGAATAACTTTCATCAGCCTTATTATAGCGGTCTTTGTCATGGCAGTAGGAATTGCCTCGCTCCTGAAAGTCTTTCCCGTCATAAGCAGGCTTTCGGAAAGGGGGAAAAACGATATCTCTGTTTCCCTCATAGCAGACAGAATCTTCACCCTTATTGAACACGTTTACGGGGACGTAAACGGACCTCCCGTGCCTTCGTCCATTTTCGGAACAGATGCGGAATTCCCGAGGTATTCCTATACTGCGGACATTGAGGAAGAAAAGGAAAATATATACAAAATAGATGTCACAATTTCGTGGGAAAAAGAGGGAAAGGTTGAAAACGAATATTTTTTTGGGAATTTCAGAAGAAAATAAGGGAATAACTCTTATTGAAATTGTCATATCTATAATGATATTTGCAGCCGTAGTATTTTCGGCAGTCTTTATTTTCAAGGAATCCTTGTACCGTTTTGGAAAACAGTCGGGAGAGAAGAAGGCATACTCCGAAATAACCGGAGTTTTCAACTACATCGAAAAGTATATAACTGCAGCCATGTGCAACGACAAAAAAGGCCCGGGAAAAATTGATTTCAAAGGCCGGGAAAATTTCGTCAGGTTCGTGGCCCCTTTTTACGAAGGGAAAGAATCTGACCTTGCAAAATTTGCATTTTATTTTATTGAAGACAAGGTCAAAGCTTCGATTATAAGGATAGACAGCGACAATCCCGATTTTTCATTCCCGGAAAATTTTTCGGGAGCCCAGACTCTCGGAGAATACATAAGCGTTTTCTCAATTGAATACCATGACGGTACGCAGTGGGAATCCTCGTGGGATACCTCAGAGATGAAAGAGCCTTCTCTGCCTGAATCCGTTAAATTGTCAGTGGCATCCTATTCGGACAAAATCGAAGGGGAAAGAATTGAAAAGAGATTCACGAAAATTATCTATATCAACCGGTAAGAGAGGCGACGCCGTAATCCTTACGATAATGGTGCTTCTAATACTCTTCATATTCACCGCCTCCATGCTCTTCATGTTCACTTCATGGCAGAAATCGGCTTCCAAGATGCTTTCAGGGAGAAATGCTTACAGGTTTGCCAGGGCAGGCATAGAAGAAGCAATATGGGAAATAGATAAAGACAGCCTTGAAGAAGATTCGTTTCTCGACTCGTGGAGGGCCAATTTCAAAGGAGAAGATACAGACCTTAACGAAGACGGGATTCCCGACGCCAGGTGGTTTGATATCAAGAAGAGGAACGGGGAAATAACGGGAAGATATGCGGTTCTTGTCGAAGATGAAAGCGGCAAAATAAACATCAACCATGCAGGCAACACTGAAACGGAAATAACATACACAGTCCGCGATATGAAAATTCTTCCCCATATTATTGGAGAGGCCGCGGCTTGCAGCATAGTCGATTACAGACAAACAAGGGAGTATGAAGCTCCTTCAGAAGTCAAGCTGGTTAAAAACATAGGAGAAGACGCCTATAGCAAAATTAAAAATCATATAACCTGTTTTTCATACGATATGAACCACGACAGGAAAGGAAAACAGAGAATCAATATCAACGATTCTTCTTTCGGGGAGATGTATGCACTTTTGACTGATTGCGGATACAGCAGGGAAATAGCATCCCAGGTGGCGCTAAACATCAAAGCATACAGGAACAGAAGTCTGGCTCCCCCCGTTATCGACCTGGAAGGAGAGGAAATAATAGGAATTGGAAAAACGCCTTATCTGAATGAGATAGACGCAGTAAAACCCTGGCATATAGGAACATTGGCTTCCGGAACCATCATAATCAGCGAACAAGGAGGACAGTTCGTCGAATTATTCAACCCGTACGGCCGGGAACTGGACATAGGAGGGTGGCAAATAAAAGGAATCGTAACGCTGTTTTCGGAATCATGGAGCGACGTTCTCAATAACTCATCAGATATCCTGGACGATATCTCCCGCGGGGAAACCGGAATAGAGCCAGGAAGAACCAGGCAAATCACGGAAAGGCTCGTACCGACTTCCATTACCATTCCGGAAGGCGAAAAAATACCTCCGCTCTCCTTTTATACCATAGGAGACAGTATTGAACTGAGAATAGTTATAATTCCCGGAGAACCACCAGTAATTTTCCCCCTCTTCATTCCTATCAGGGACCCGGCAGACTGCAACCACTATGAACCCATCCTTGCCATCAATCCGGGTTCGCTCGGTTTCATTTCAAACATGCTCTCTTCAATTCCGTTTCTGGCAAACCTGGGTCTTGATTTCAAAATAAAGTTACTTGACAGTGAAGGAAATCTCGTTGAAAATACGACATATTTTGCAGACCTCCCCCACACGACGGTACAGAAGAACGACCCGAGAATGAAAGACTGCACCGACTGGTTCCCCGGTACCCAGACTCCCGGTAAACACAATATGGTTTTCCAGCCATGGATAGGCGGAGAATTTGGCAATACCGACTGGATTTCTAACTGGCCTTCCCATTTCAACATAAGGAACAGCAAATTCCTTTCGCTGGGGGAACTCTCCCTTATCCACAGGAAACGCCACTGGAAAACACTCGATTTCTGGAAGCACGGCTATGACAGAAAACTGATAGACCATTTCACGGTTTTTGAAAATCCAAAAGAACCGGCTTTTGGCAGGCTTAACATCAACACTTCCTGCGAGACCGTGCTGGCATGCCTGCCAAAGGTAAACGGCAGCATCGCAAAAGCAATCGTAAATGCAGGGCCGTACGGAGATATTTCGGAAGTACTGGGCAAATGGGGCGCAGGCAGTTCTCCGTCGGAACTCCTCAGCAGAGAAATAACCAGCCGCGGGTTTGACCTCAACGATAACGACAGAGACGGCTATATAGACACCGATAAGGAAAAAGAAGAGGTATTCTCGGGCATCGTAAACCTCATAACAGTCAGAAGCAATGTATTCAAAATCATTTCAATTGGCCAAAAAGTGCGGGATACCGAGAAAAATGGTAAAATAGAAAGGGATGTACTCGCAGAAAAGAAAGTTGTCGTGTGGTACGACAGGAGGAAAAAAAAGGTCATCTACAGAAGAGAAATCCAGTAACAGCTGAAAAATTGCATTCAGGCGGCATAAAACTCCTTACAATATCAAAAGGATAGACAATATGAGAATAAAATTTCTCAAAAAACCGTTTTCTTTCCTGAAAAAACACAGAAAAAAACTTCTGATTCTATTGATACCGATTATTATTATCCTGATTTCACACTTTTTCATTGCCTTTCGAAACAGGAACGTAATTGCCGTGGTTGACGGCTACCGCATTACTCTCGAGGATATTCTTGTAGAACTGGAAATGTCCCCGGAATTTTACAAGGAATCGGCATCCGAAAATCCGGAAGCTGCGATAGAAGCATATATTGACCAGATTATTATTTACAGGAAGGCAAAAAGATATAAAAACAGGTATAAGCGAAACATGGCAGCTAAAATGGAAAATTTTTACATTAAAACTCTTTCTAAAGAATTTGTCGAAAATGAGCTTGTCAAAAACATAAAGATTGAAGACGCTGCGATAGCCGAATACTACAACAGCAACCTGGAGGATTTTATCATTCCTGAAAAAGTGCGAATATTCGAAATAGTCGTTTCAGACAGGCAGAAAGCAGAAGAAATTCTTAAAAGGCTGAGTTTCGGAGAATCTTTCGAAGCTATAGCCCTGAAGGAATCCATTTCCGAAAGCAGGATAAAAGGCGGGGACCTGGGATGGATAGACACAAGAAAACTTGAAAGCGAGATATCCTCGATGGTAACAAGGATAAGCCCGGGGGACATCCTGGCAAACATAGTGCGCACGGAACTGGGATACCACATCATCAGGCTGGCAGGCAGGACTGAAAGGAGAATACTTTCATTGAGCGAAGCTACTCCCTCTATAAAAAACATGCTCGTATCCATAGAAAAGAAAAGGGAGATTGACAATCTTATACTCAAGCAGAGAGAGAAAGGCAAAATAAAGATTTTCAAAGAAAAGATGATATTATTGAAAGAAGGGGCGAAATGAAAAAACTTATCCTGTTATATGCAGTATTTATTTTCATCACAATAGAGGTTTTTTCTGAAAACAAATCTGTTGTGACAGTGGGAAACAAGATGATATTTGAAAGCGACATAAAAGCCAATATGGCCGGAAACAAGGAATATAAAGAATCCATGAATGAACTGATACTTCAGAAAATGCTGGTTTTCCAGGCAGAAGCGGAAGGACATCAGGCCACGGAAGAAGAAGTGGCGGATGAAATAAAGAAGATAAAAGGGTCTTTTCCCGATGAGGCATCTTTTTTGAACAACCTCTCAAATCAAAATATGTCCTACACCTTATTGAAAGCAGCTGTGGCAGACAAAATAAAAACAAACAAGCTGGTGAAGCAAAAAATTGCGAACAGGATAGAAATAAGGCAGTCCGAAATAATGAACGCCATAAGGGAATTGCAATCCCAAAACAACGTTTACTGCTTCAGGCTTAAATGGTTTGAAAGCGAGGAAGAAGGGATGAAATTTGCGGGCGGGTTCGACGGGACGAAAGAAACAGAAATGTCAGAGGCAGAATGGTTCAAGCAGGAAGAAATCCTGCCGGAGGTCCTGGAGGAGATCAAAAAGGTTAAAGAAGGCGAATTGACGCCGCCCTTCAAGATTAAGGAAAAATACCTCGTATTATTGCTTAAGGGCGTGAAACAGGACGATAAAACGGATATGGCTGAATTGTATGGCCGCGCAAGAAATCTCCTTTACCAGAAAAAATTCGGCCAACAATTTGATGCATATGTAAAAGAACTTCAATCAACAATACCTGTTTTTTACAGTGAATAAAAGCAGAAAAAAAATAATCGGCATATCCCTGGGCGACCCTGCCGGAATAGGGGCTGAAATACTTTTGAAAGCTTTTCCGGAAATAATAAAAAACGGGAAATTCCTGCCCCTTGTTACGGGAGATTTTTCTGTCATTGAAAGAAACCTGGAATTTTCAGGGCACAAATGCACTCTCAATATTGTAAAAGACATAAAAGACATCAGGGAAAACAACCTTAACATATATGACACAGGCATCATTACCGGCAAAGACTTCCCCACGGGAAAAGATTCTGCAATATGCGGAAACGCCTCTTTCCTTTATGTCAGCAAAGCTGTTTCTCTCTGGAAATCAAAAATAATTGATGCTCTCGTTACACTGCCCATTTCAAAAAAAGCATGGCATCTTGCAGGCAGATTTTACTCGGGACATACAGAGTTCCTGGCATCCGAGCTTCATGCAGACAAATACGCCATGATAATGGCGGCAGGAAAAATAAGGGCACTGCTGATAACCACGCACATCCCGCTCAAAAAAGTTCCCGGGGTCCTCACAAAAGAGCTTATCATTGAAAAAATTATTACAGCCCGCAATTTCCTGTTGGACGCGGGCGTTAAAAATCCGCTGATTGCAGTCTCTTCCCTTAATCCCCATGCAGGAGAGGGAGGCGTTCTCGGTTCAGAAGAAGAAAAAATAATCAGACCCGCGGTATCCCATCTTGAAAAAATCGGGATAAGGTGCATTGGGCCCTTTCCCGCTGACGCAGTGTTCAAAAAAGCATTTGAAAACAAGGCGGATATTATAGCAGCCATGTACCACGACCAGGCCCTCATACCTTTGAAAACCTTCTTTTCCGGCAAGCTGGTCAACTGCACGGCGGGACTGGGCATGGTAAGGACAAGCCCGGGGCACGGTACGGGCTTTGACATAGCATATACAGGGAAAGCCGTTCCTTCAAGTTTCATAGAAGCTTACAGAACGGCGGCGAGACTTTTATCAAAAAAAGAACACAGGAAGACTGACTGATGGAATTTTTGACTCCGGGCAAAATTGTCAAGATGCTTCAGGACGGGGAAATAGAAATAAGAAAACACCTGGGCCAGAATTTTCTCATAGACAGAAACACAAGAGATAAAATCTTATCCCATGCGGAAATTGACCATGAAGATACGGTCGTGGAAATTGGACCGGGCATGGGTTCCCTTACCGATGTCCTTGTAGAAAAGGCAAAAACCGTATACGCCTTTGAGATAGACCAGCAGCTGTGCAGTTTCCTTGAAGAAAGATTTGCCGGCCTTGATAATTTCCATCTCATTGAAAAAGATTTCCTGCAGGTTTCCGAAGAATGGTGGCAAAGCCTGCCTTCAAAGGTAAAACTGATAAGCAATACCCCTTATTACATGAGCTCGCAGATTGCTTTCAGCGTTATAAGATTGCGGGAGAAAATTAAGACTGCCCTGCTGACAGTGCAGAAAGAAGTTGGAGAGAAAATCACGGGAAAACCCGGAAATAAAAATTACGGGGCCATATCAGTCCTCAGCCACATTTACACCGATTCAAAAATATGTTATTCTTTAAGCAAGAACGTTTTCTTCCCAAAACCCGAAGTAAACTCAGTCGTAGTGAAGATAGAACCTCTTGAAAAACCGAAATTTCACATTGAAGAAGAAAAGCTTTTCCGGGACTTTTTATCCCGTATCTTCATGTTGAGAAGGAAAAAACTTATAAATGTCGCAAATAAAATGTTCGGCATCGATAAGGAAGAATTCAAAAAAGCGGCAAAAATGGCGAATATTGTTCCTGATGCGAGGGCGGAAGATTTGAGTCCCGAAGAGATATGCTCAATTTTTGGAATTGTAAAAGATTCAATTGACGAGATAAATTCAAACTCCTCACAGTGAAAGAATATCATATAAGAGTTCCCCGGGAAAATACGGGGCAAGCGGAGTAAAGGAGAAAAAAATGGCTATGTGGATTGGAGTTAACAGAAGGGCAAGGATATGTTACGGTTTTGACGACATATCCCTTGTGCCCGGAGATATTACCATTAATCCGGAAGATGTCGACCTGTCTGCCTCTGTTGGAAATATGAAACTTAAGATTCCCGTTATGGCAGCGGCAATGGACGGAGTTGTCGACCCAAAATTTGCCGTAGAATTTACCAGGCAGGGCGGACTTGCAGTTTTAAACCTCATGGGCATATACACCAGGTACAAGGACCCGTATGAAATAATAGAAAAAATCATAAAAAGTCCTTACGAAAATTCGACAGCTCTCATACAGAACATATACAGGGAACCGGTGAAAGAAAACCTGATAGGCGAAAGGGTGGAACAGATAAAAAAAGAATGCGGATACTGTTCTGTCAGTTCAATTCCCCAGCATGCGGAGAAGTTTCTCGGCATAAGCAGGGAAGCCGGAGTCGATATATTTGTCATACAGTCAACGGTGACAACGGCAAAACACTTATCGTCAAAATACTCCCCTCTCGACATTGCCTCCTTCTGCAGGAATACGGACATCCCGGTTATTGTGGGCAACTGCGTCACATTCGACGTGGCGACAGAACTTATAGAAGCAGGCGCTTCGGGAATACTTGTGGGAATAGGGCCCGGAGCAGCCTGCACAACAAGGCATGTCCTCGGCCTTGGAGTACCGCAGGTTACCGCTACCGCCGACTGCGCGGCAGCCAGAGATGTACACTACAAGAAAACGGGAAAATATGTTCCCATGATAACGGACGGCGGAATGGTCAGCAGCGGAGATATCTGCAAAGCTTTCGCTTCGGGAGCAGACGCTGTCATGATTGGTTCGGCTTTTGTCAAATCAGTAGAGTCTCCGGGGAAAGGATACCACTGGGGAATGGCCACTTCGGATGAAAACCTTCCGAGAGGTACCAGGATAAATGTGGGAGTTTCGTGCACTCTTAAGGAAATATTATACGGACCTGCGAAAGTCAACGACGGCTCCCAGAACCTTATGGGAGCTTTGAAGCTTTCCATGGGCTCGCTCGGAGCAAGGAATATCAAGGAAATGCACATGGTCGAAATAGCGGTAACCCCTTCCATAAAAACCGAGGGTAAGATTTACCAGTCCATCCTGAGAGAAATGAACAAGAAAGAAAAATAACCGGATTAAGGAGCTGCGGAATAAATGAAAGATTTTGTGCATTTGCATTTGCATACGGAACACAGCCTGCTTGACGGGATGTGCAGGATTTCGGAAGTCACTGCTCTTGCCCGCAAGTACGGCATGAAAGCGCTTGCAATTACCGACCATGGAACGATGGGAGGCGTACTGAAATTTTACATGGCCGCCTTGAAACACGGCGTCAAGCCCATCATCGGCTCGGAAATGTATATAGCGCCAGGCAGCCGTTTTGACAAGAAAATCAGCGGTAAGAAAGACGCCTTTTTCCACATAACTCTTCTGGCAAAAAATTACAGGGGCTACCAGAACCTTCTGAAACTTTCCACCCTGTCTTTTACCGAAGGCTATTATTATAAGCAGAGAATAGACAAGGAAATCCTTTCGCAATACTCCGAAGGAATCATGGCGCTCGGCGGATGCCTGAAAGGAGAGGTCAACTCCCTGCTTCTGGAAGGAGAAGAAAAAAAAGCAGAAAAAGCGGCAGGTGAATACAGGGAAATTCTTGGAAAGGAGAATTTCTATCTTGAGGTCATGGACAATAAACTTCCGGACCAGGATAAAGCCAACCGGCTGTTGGCGGAACTTGGCAGAAAGGAAGGCATAGGACTTGTAGCAACCAACGACTGCCACTACCTGTATAAAGAAGATGCTTTTGCCCACGAAGTCCTGCTGTGCATCCAGACACAGGCCCATATGGAAGATACCGACAGGATGAGATTCCAAACAGACGAATTCTACTTCAAGACAGCGGAAGAAATGAAGGAAGCTTTCAAAGAGATGCCCGAATCTATCAGAAATACCGTGGAGATAAGCGAAAAGTGCAATTTGCAGCTGCCCATTGGCGAATATCATCTTCCAAAATTTTCCCCGCCGGAAGGACAGACTCCCGAGGAATATCTTGAGAAACTCATAAAAAAAGGAATAGAGGAAAAATTCCGTATAGATTGTGAAAAACTCGATGAAAACAGCGAAAACGAGATAATCAAGAGGGCGGCATACGAATTCGGCGTAATTAAAAAGATGGGATTCCCGAGCTATTTCCTGATAATACATGATTTTGTGGGAGAAGCCAAAAAAAAGAAAATAATGGTGGGTCCCGGGAGAGGTTCCGCGGCAGGAAGCCTTGTTGCATATCTTCTGAACATTACGGAAATAAATCCCCTTCCATACAACCTTATATTCGAAAGATTTCTCAATCCCGACAGAATAAGCCTGCCTGACATTGATGTTGATTTTTGCGACAGGCGCCGCTTTGAGGTCGTCGAATACATAAAAAACAAATACGGCGAAAAAAACGTAGCCCAGATAGGCACTTATGGAAGAATGGCGACAAGGGCAGTTTTAAAGGATGCGGGACGCGCGCTCGGATTCAGCTACGCCGATGTGGACAAAATAGTAAAACTGATCTCGCAGGAACCGGGAACTTCTCTTGAAGAAGAACTTGCGTCCAATCCCGAAATCAAAAACATTTACGAAACAGACGAAAATATTAAAAAACTTTTTAACATATCTCTAAAACTCGAAGGACTCGCAAGGCATTCATCCATACACGCTGCAGGACTTGTAATAACGGAAAATCCCGTTGACGAATATGCTCCATTATTCCGCGGACCGAAAGGAGAGCTTGCTACCCAGTACGAGATGGACGGCGTAGAAAAAATAGGACTGCTTAAAATAGACATACTCGGACTTAAAACTCTTTCTGTCATAGAAGACGCGCTCGAACTGATTAAAGAAAGGAAGGGAATAGAAATCAAGGATTTTCTCCTGGATGACGCAAAAACTTACCGGATGCTTGCAGACGGAAATTCCATGGGCATATTCCAGCTTGAAAGCAAGGGTATGCAGGAGCTTCTTAAAGACATCAACCCCATGAACTTTGAAGACATTGTTGCCATTCTTGCACTTTACCGGCCGGGCCCCATGAAAAGCGGTATGGTAAAAGAATACATCAAGAGGAAAAACGACCCTTCCCAGATAAAGTATGACCATCCGCTTCTGGAATCCATACTTAAACCCACTTACGGTGTCATTCTCTACCAGGAACAGGTCATGGAGATAGCCCACAAAATGGCCGGATTTACCATGGGGCAGGCCGATGAACTGAGAAAATCCATGGGCAAGAAGATATTGGAAGCCATGGAACAGAAAAGAGGAATGTTCATAGAAGGAGCCAAAAATAACGGAGTCAGCGAACACGTCGCAAAGAAGATTTTCGAACAGATTGTAAAATTTGCCGGATACGGATTCAACAAATCCCACAGCGCCGGATACGCTCTATTGTCTTACCAGACAGCTTATCTGAAAACAAACTTTCCGCTTGAATTCATGACCTCGCTTTTAAACAGCGAAATCGGCAATTTTGACAAAATAAGCGAGTATATCGCGGAATGCGAGAGAATGAACATCTGGATTCTGCCTCCCGACATATGCGAAAGCGACGAACGGTTCAAGATTTTCAGCAACGATATTATATACGGACTCGGAGGAATAAAGAACGTAGGGGCGGGCGCTGCAAAGTCCATTTTGGAAGCAAGAGAGAAAGGCCGGTTCAAATCCTTATTTGACTTCTGCGAGAGAGTCAACCTCAGGACTGCAAACAGGAAAGTTATAGAAAGTCTCATCAAGGCAGGCGCCTTTGATTTTCTGGAAATTCCCAGGTCTCAGCATTTTGCCATGATAGATGATGCGATAGACTACGGTTCCAAGATGCAGAAGAAAACAGAAGACGGCCAGATAGAAATTTTTGCATCGGATAAAGGGAAAATAATGCCTGAAACTGACAGGGAAGTATTGAAGTCCCTGCCTGAATGGACAGACACAAGGCTTCTCTCCTATGAAAAGGAAATGCTGGGAGTGTACCTGACGGGGCATCCTCTCGAGAGATACATCTCCATGATGAAAATATTTTCCACCATATCTTCTGCTGAGCTGGAAAAAGTAAAAGAAGGCATGTCAGTTCGCATAGGAGGAATACTGATTGACATAAAAAGGACAACCACGAAAAAGGGAGAACGCATGGGATGGGGAGAAGTCGAAGACCTCACAGGGACGGTAAAAGTTCTTTTTTACCCGAGGACATACGAGGCCGCCGCTTCCATCGTCAGAAAAAACGCCATCATATTCGTGAAAGGACGCCTTGAGAAAAAAGACAGGATAACGATTGTCGCAGACGAAGTTTCAAATATCAACACAGCGGAAAAAAGCAGGTTTTTGTCCAACGTGGAGATTGACATCAAACTTCCGACGGGAGACGAAAAACTTAACAGGCTGAAAGAACTTTTTGTGAAAAGCAAGGGAAACTGCCCCGTATATCTAAACCTGATTTTAGAAAACAGCGGCAAGAAAATAAAAATAAAAGCAAACGGGTACACGGTAAACCCCGATATCGACTTTGTGGAAGACCTTCAGTCCATTCTTGGTGAAACGGCTTTCCACATCGGGATATAAATCCAATTTTACAATCTTTGCTTGTTAGCCTTGAAATTTTGTGTTAGCATATTCAATGAACCTTTGTGTTCTGTACTATTGTTAAAAGATGCATATTTCGAATGATGATTCATTAAATATAAAATGTTAAAACTTTGGGATAAAGATAAAGAAAGAGATTTCTTTTCAAAATCGCTCGAGTTCGCAACTCCTGAAAAACTTTTTTACAAAACAACTGATGGAAGATTTTTAGCTTATTGGCCTAAAAAATATGCAGGGACAAAAAATACGTTGCAAAGCAGAAATGCATTTATAGGTGCTTATACTGAAAAATGGACGACTGATTTATTTAGTGAAATATCTGAAATAGCGGGAGGCTATTCTGTACAGGGCGTTATTGCTGAAAACATAGGATTAACCAATCAATCCCCTGCCGATGTGGCGATTTGCAAAACAAAAGATATTATCCAGAAACCGGAAAATATTATAATGCTTTTAGAAGTCAAAATGTCAGTGGTTTGGAATTGGGAATTTATTCAGGGTAAAAGAGAATTATTATGTATTGGCGATTATAAAACTCATAGTGGGAATCCAGGCCTTTTAAGGTCGGATACTATGCTGAAAGCAATTGGCAAAAGTATTAATATCCGCGTTTCTGATTTTTCAGCTTCAAAAATTCCAATTATCATCATAGGAAATACTCCTATCTCTGAAACTTATCATGAAAAAGCAGATCAATTGAAAAGAAGCGGTATTATACAGGGTTTTTGGTCAGTAAATCCGCACCCTGTTGATAGTAACTTCGATATTTTAAAGACTACAAAGTACAAGGGATTTTATAGGTTTGATAATTATGAAGAATTGAAACAAAATGTCCTGTGTCTTTTAACAGAAAAAAGAGAATTTTTCTCCAGTATGAAAACAAGGAAACATTTAGGGGAGATTATTGAAATATCCAATAAAGAACAATCTTATGAAGCAAAAGCAGAAAAGTTCTTAAAGCTTTTGCGGCAAACAGGATAATAAAATTCATGAAGCAAACAACTTTTAATGATAAAAGAAGAATCGGAACAAAAACTAGTTCTTTTGGGGTATCAGGAAGAATTAATCATGACTCATCAAAATTTTACAGTAGCCGACTTTACGCTGGACTAAATAAAAACGATGTTGTTAAATATATAGAAAATCCTGTTGCCGAGTGCGATACCAACAAAATCTTCTGTAAAAGCAGTGAAAGCATGATGGAATTACCTGATAATAGTATTCATTTAATGGTTACTTCCCCTCCATATAACGTTGGCAAAGAATATGATGCCAATTTATCTCTTAAAGAATATAGAACATTATTAAAAAAAGTTTTTCAGGAAACTTATAGAGTTTTGGTTCCCGGAGGCAGGGCATGTATAAATATTGCCAATTTAGGCAGGAAGCCATATTTACCTTTGCACAGTTATATTATTGAAGACATGAATGCTATTGGTTTTTTAATGCGCGGGGAAATCCTGTGGGATAAGGGAAGCAGTGCCAGTTCTTCTACTGCTTGGGGCACTTATTTGAAAGCAAACAACCCAGTATTGCGAGATGTCCATGAATATATTCTTGTTTTTTGCAAAGACACATTTACAAGATATAATCCACAACAGCGGAAAAGCACTATAAAAAGAGAAGAATTTTTGGAGTTTACAAAAAGTGTCTGGAAATTTAGTGCAGAAAGAGCTACGAAAATAGGACATCCTGCACCTTTTCCGGTTGAATTGCCTTATAGGCTAATTCAACTTTATACTTTTGAAGATGAATTTGTATTAGACCCTTTTGCGGGAAGTGGAACAGTCTGCATAGCAGCATTGAGACTTAAAAGGAAATTTGTAGCTTATGATATTGACTTGCAATATTGTAATTTAGCAGAAAATAGAATAAAACAATTTTTATCAAAACAGACAACGTTATTTTCAGATAAATAACAGCTGGTGTGGTTGAGGATCTCCCATGGGAAGAGCCCGTGGCTTTCCTCCTTCGCTAAAGTATACCCTCCGAAGTTATAGCGCAGGAGGGCTAAGGACTGTCATGTCTGCGATGGCGGGTAAATTAGAAAATGAAACCTTTCATAAAAACACTCTGGTGGGAGAACAACAGGCTGTTTATCATAGACCAGCGGAAACTGCCGGCTTTAGAAAAAACAGTTGAGCTGAAAACCGTCAAAGACGTGTGGAATGCCGTAAAAACCCTAAAAATCAGGGGAGCCCCCGCAATAGGCTGCGCCGCCGCCTACGGCATAGCTCTTTGTGCGGTCAATTCTGAAATCACAGACTGCAAACTTTTCAAAACAGCTGTAAAAAAGAATATCGAATACATGGCTAAATCCCGCCCCACTGCCCGCAATCTTTTCTTTGCACTCGAAAGGATGACGCAGATATTGAAAGAAACAGGCAAAACCTGCGCGGCTGAGATAAAAAAAAAGCTTGCCGCCGAGGCCGAAAGGATATACAGGGAAGACCTTGAATGCTGTTATAAAATAGGTGTGAACGGAGCCAAACTGATTAGGCCCGGAATGAACATTCTCACCCACTGTAATGCGGGAGCGCTTGCCACCTCGGGTTTCGGCACGGCGCTTGCCCCTTTTTTCATTGCGAAAAAGAAAGGCATGCAGTTCCATGTCTTTGTCGATGAAACAAGACCCGTTCTGCAGGGAGCGAGGCTGACGGCGTGGGAACTGGAAAAAGCAGGGGTTCCTTACACCCTTATATGCGACAACATGGCAGGCTACCTCATGCAGCAGGGGAAAATAGACATGGTCATCACGGGAGCCGACAGGATAGCTTCAAACGGAGATGCAGCGAACAAAATCGGGACTTATTCCCTGGCCGTTCTCGCACATTACCACAAAATCCCATTTTACATTGCAGCTCCTTATTCCACTTTTGACAAAAACATTAAGACAGGCAGAGGCATTGTTATTGAAGAACGTGCCCCTGAAGAGGTAAAACAGATGGCAGGAAAGAATATTTCTCCAACCTGCGCAAAGGTTTATAATCCCGCTTTTGACATAACGCCGGCAAAATTTATCAAGGCATTTATCACGGAAAATGGTATAATAAAAAAGTTGTGAAATAGAGGGCGGTTGGCTCAGGGGTTAGAGCGCTTGCTTCACACGCAAGAGGCCGCAGGTTCGATTCCTGCACCGCCCATTTACCCCGAACTCTTCAGTGATACACTTTCAAGGTGAGGGGCTATTGATTTATCGCTTTACCTCGGACTTTATTTAAAATGTGGTATTTCTATATTCTGGAATGCAAAGATAAAAGTTTATACTCAGGCATATCAAACGATTTGGTAAGAAGAGTCATAAAGCATAACAGTGGAAAAGGCAGTAAATATACTAAATTTAGAAGGCCTGTAAAACTTGTTTACTGGGAAGAATTCCCTGACAAAATTTCCGCTGCAAAGAGAGAAAGAGAAGTAAAAGATTGGAAGCGAACAGAAAAGCAGCGGCTGATAAGAAGCAGGTTTCCCTCACATGAAGGAATAACAAGGGAGAGTTCGGGATAAACGATTCCTGCACCGCCCATTTACCCCGAACTCATCAGTGATATTCTTTTCAAGGTGAGGGGTTTACCCCGAACTCTTCTTTGACACACTTTCAAGGTGAGGGGCTATGATTTATCGCTTTACCTCGGACTTTATTTAAAATGTGGTATTTCTATATTCTGGAATGCAAAGATAAAAGTTTATACTCAGGCATATCAAACGATTTGGTAAGAAGAGTCATAAAGCATAACAGTGGAAAAGGCAGTAAATATACTAAATTTAGAAGGCCTGTAAAACTTGTTTACTGGGAAGAATTCCCTGACAAAATTTCCGCTGCAAAGAGAGAAAGAGAAGTAAAAGATTGGAAGCGAACAGAAAAGCAGCGGCTGATAAGAAGCAGGTTTCCCTCACAGGAAATAATAACAGGGGAGAGTTCGGGATAAACGATTCCTGCACCGCCCACGGTTTTGAAAGCAAAACCCGATAATTGAAAATCGAGAATCGAAAGTTGATGTGAATAGGACATAGGACTCAAATTGAGAATCGAGATTTAATGGAAATCCAATCATCCTGAAAGCAAGAGGGAAATTTGTTTTCAAATGGAAATTAAGTTCGCATTTAAAAAAGCATTCACACTATCCTCATTATTCCTTCTAATCCTGCTGCCAGCCTGCAAAGCGGAAGTAAACCCTCTTTCTTTTCCTGAAGGATGGAGGTTAAACGCCGGTTACCCGCCTGAATTGAAACCTGAATACCGTGAAATCACAGACAGCAAAGGCGCGTATAAGGGAGACAAATATGCATTCGTCAGGGGGCATTTTCTAAGCAGCCTGATAACAGTAAAGACAGGCGATGAAATTGAATTGAACTTC
>DAOQVZ010000033.1:0-20622 GCA_035341815.1 bacterium | reverse complement strand
AAGCGTAAATGTGTCATCTTCCTTTGTACCGGACTGAAGCTCTTTGGCTGTCCAGTCGGTTTCTCCGGACTTCCTGTACTGGAATGAAACAACCATGGATTCTCCTTCTCCGAGTATCAGACTGGTCTCCTTGGCTTCAGGTTTCGCCAGTTTCAAAACTACCCGGGCGGGAAGCGCCTGCCTCTTTGCCTCAATATCCGAGGTTCTTCTTCTGCCCGACCATAAATCTCCTATTTTTGAGCCTGAACTTGCCTTCTTTTTATCGTCTTCGAAATTTTTCTTGAGTACAAAGGTTTTGCCTGACTGTATAAATACTCTTGAAGAATCGGCGTATGAACCACTCACGAGAATAACCGTATGCAGCCCTGCGGAAATATTCTTGATAGTTGAAGGAGGCTTCTCGTTTACCTTGAGACCGTCGACGTAAATATCTACATCGGCCCAATCAGATATAACGGTAAGATTACCAGTGCCGCCTTTCGTCCATGGGGAAACGCGTCCGACAGTCCGCTGTTTTTCCATTGTGATATTCATGATAGTAACTTCATTTTCCAGAATTTCAATCGTCTCGGTTTCTGAAGAATATCCCGCAAGGTCCGCCTTCACAGCATGTTTTCCCGGTTTAAGAACGGTAAGCAGGGGAGTTTTCCCGACAGCTTTTCCGTCCACCTCTACAGATACGTTTTCAGGAACGCTGGTAATCCTCAAAAATCCCTCCTGTGCAAACAGTCCTGTTATGCAAAACAGAAACAAAAAGCATGCAACCCCGGCCAGAACTTTTCCTCTCTTCATGCTTCCCTCCTTTCCCCCCAGCTATTATCGATAATCTTAAAAAGTGAGGGGTCTCAATTCAACGTTTTTAAATCCTTTTTTTTCCTGTATACCGATTTCAGTAATTTTCAGCAAGCAATTCGTAATATGACTGGGGATGTTTACATGCAGGACACTCCCTGGGAGCTTCAGCTCCCTCTATCACGTAGCCGCAGTTTATACAGTGCCACTTTACTGGAGTTTTTTTCATGAATACTTCCTGCTTCTCCATGTTGCCAATAAGCTTGCGGTACCTCGCCTCGTGAAAACTTTCCACCTTGGCAATCTGCTCAAAAGAACGGCTTATTTCAGGAAAACCCTCTTCTTTGGCAGTAACCGCAAAATCTTTGTAGAGCACACTCCATTCCATCTTCTCTCCGGCAGCGGCCTCCTCAAGGTTCACCTTTGTATTGCTTATTATACCCGCAGGGTAAGCCGCAGTTATCTCCACGTCCCCGCCCTCAAGGTATTTGAAAAAAACCTTTGCATGTTCCTTTTCGTTTTCCGCCGTTTCAATAAAGATACGGCTTATCTGCTCGTATCCCTCCTTCTTTGCGGCGCTTGCGAAATAAGTATACCTGTTCCTTGCCTGAGATTCACCGGCAAAAGCCTTCAGCAGATTCTTTTCCGTTCTTGTTCCCTTGACTGATTTCACCATATTACCTCCAAATGTTCCCCAACTCCTCCGCTATGAACAGATATGCTGAGAAATTGAGATTTAAGTTATTTCACTTTTATTTTTTGCATGGGCTGCTGACAGCAGACAAGCTCGCCGCCACCTGCTTCCTTTACTACAACCACGTTGCCGCATATATTGCATTTCCAAATTTCTCCAACCTTTTTTACCTGCGCCATAATTATCTCCCCCTTTCCGCTCTTTTTCACGAAGGACCGTCCTTCGTAAATAATCAAAAAGATCAAATATCGTTCAGGAATTTTTCAAGCATATCGTAAACCCTTTTCAGACTGTTGATTTCAAGGTATTCACCGTCTCCGTGGTGGTATCTACCCTTTGCACCCATATCTACTGCAGGCACTCCTATCCTCGAAAAATACCTGCAGTCAGACGCCCCGTGGCGCCTGGTTATCTTACATTTGCCTATTTTGACAAGTTTTTGGAGGTATTCGTTCTTTTCGGACGTAAACAACGTGGGAGTCTGCCAGGCGCTCGTTACCATGCATTTATGTTTTTTTGATATTTTTTTAATAAAACTGAGAATCTCTTTTGGACTGTCTCTCCTTGAATACCTTACATCGAGATACATGTAAGCGTCGTCCGGCACCTTGTTAAATACGTCCCCTCCCTTTACCAGGGCAAGGTTGAGAGTTTTCTGAAATTTCTCTTTTTCTGAACTCCCGGAGGTTATGGAAGGAAATTTCTTCCGTATCTCCATATAGGCGGAAATAAGCTTATCCAGGGCATTTACTCCTTCCCATGGAACGGAACTGTGGACCGATTTTCCTTTTGAGGAAACTATTATTCTCAAGACTCCCTTTCTTTCAGATACAACCTTGCAGTCTGTCGATTCGAGCGCTATGACAAAGTCCGCCCTGTATCCCTTGTCCACCAGGAACGCAGTCCCGTTTTTGCCTCCAATCTCTTCATCCGACGTATAGATTACAGCAAAATCCCCTGAATTTACATTCTTCATCAGCATTAACCCCACGGCGCAGCCGGCCTTCATATCATAAGCGCCCCGGCCGTATATCCTGCCCCCTGAAACCCTCGGGACAAAGAGCTCTTTTCTTGCGGGGACCACGTCAATATGGCAGAGAAAAATTATCTTGAAGTTCTTCTTATCCTTCTGCCTTCCATGGTGTATGACAAGCGATCTTTTCCCCTCTTTTTCATACTCTTTAATGCTGACATTACAGCCTTTCAGAAATCCTTTGATGTATGAATAAGCTTTTTCCACTTCCTGAGGCTTATCCTCGGTAGTCTGAAAAGAAACCAGTTTGCAGGTGATATCTGCTAATTGACCTGTCAAGTCTTCCTTCATGTTTCCCCCTGTTTTTCAGAAATTCGGATATAAGGACATTATAACTGGGCAAGAGGAAGGAAAAGAGTTGACGTGCCTGTGCTGAACCAAAGGCGCAGCTTGTTTCGAGCACGGAAACTGCTTGCCTTCTTCTATCTTCTACTATATAGGAATCTCAGCTTTTTTGATACCTTGTTTTGTAAAAATTTACTTTTAAGTCTATAATAGCACATTTTGACAAAAATGTAAAGTGGAGATAAAATGGCCAAGGTTTTCAAAATGCTCAATTTCCTTATGGGAAAATGGAAAAAAGAGGGCGGATACAGGGATATCCTTATCCTGGCATTTCCCCTGATTCTTTCGACAAGCGCATGGTCCATCCAGCACTTTGTGGACAGGATGTTCCTTTCATGGTATTCCACGGAAACAATCGCGGCATCAATGCCTGCAGGAATGACCAATTTCGCCATACTTACTGTCTTCATGGGCACAGCGTCGTTGGTAAGCACCTTCGTAGCCCAGTACCACGGAGCCGGACAGCACAGGAAAATCGGGGCTATATTGTGGCAAGGAATATATATCGCCATGGCAGGAGGAGTCTTTCATCTCCTTTTGATTCCTCTTGCAGAACCTTTCTTCAACTTCGTGGGACACGAACCAGCAATCCGCACGAATGAAATAGTATATTTTACAGTACTGTGCACGGGAGCTTTCCCCGCAATAGCTTCTTCGGCTTTCGGAGGATTTTTCTCAGGAAGGGGAAAACCATGGCCCGTGATGTGGATTAGCTTCCTGCAGACAGGCATCAACATTTTTCTGGACTACTGCATGATTTTCGGAAAACTCGGTTTTCCCGAAATGGGAATAAGGGGCGCTGCGCTGGCCACGGTCATATCTGGGCACATTTCCTTTGCAGTATATTTCATGCTTGCCGCAAGGAAAAAATACGAGGAGAGATTTGCAACCCTTTCAGGCAGGAGGTTCAACCTTAAACTTTTCAAAAGGCTGGTACACTTCGGCCTGCCCAACGGGATACAGTTTTTCGTTGACATGGCGGGCTTTGCGATATTCATCCTCTTTGTAGGCAGACTTGGCAAAACACCCCTGGCTGCAACCAACATAGCTTTCAACATAAGCAGCCTTGCCTTTATGCCGATGATAGGAATAGGCATTGCCGTGGGCATCCTTGTCGGCCAAAACCTCGGCAAAAACAACCCGGATACGGCTGAAAAAAGCGTCCATTCGGGTTTCCAGCTCGCATTCACATATATGTCTTTTGTCGCCTTGCTTTACCTGGCCTTGCCGGATATTTTCATCAGGCCTTTTGCTCCGAGGATACATGTTGAAAATTTCGGTCAGGTTTACAGTATGGCTGTAATATTACTGAGATTTGTCGCGTTTTATTCACTCTTTGACACAATGAACCTTGTCTTCATGGCGGCTCTGAGGGGAGCAGGAGATACCCGGTACATAATGAAAGTAATATTGTTCTGTTCCTTTGCCATATACATAACACCCGCGTTTTTTGCCATAGTTGTCCTGAAACTGAGCATTTATGCCGCATGGTTTATAGCAACTTCCTATTTCTCCATACTCGGCATTACTTTCCTGCGCCGCTTTCTCAAAGGCGGATGGAAACATTTGCGTGTGATAGAACCTTTGAACATTATAGACAATGGTTGACAATTAAACGCCAATCTTCATTTTACTTTTTTCGATATTTTACTCCTTTTGACTTGACAGAAGACTGCTTTTGTATTATACTTTTAATTATGAAGAAAATAATATTTTTATTTTTCATATTTTTTTCTCCGGCGATACACAGCCTTGCTGTCAGCAGTAACATAGTATATGTTTCTGAACCGGGAGGCATAAGCAACCTTTCATCTTATGATACAACTTCAGCCATAACAGAAAGAATTACGAATTTCCAGGATGCGGGAAACATAACCAGCATATCCGCCAATCAGGCAGGAAACGCTATTGTTTTCACAAGGCCTTCGGCGGCAAACGGCAGGACAAACTCGACCGTCTGGTCAATCAGCGCTGACGGCAGCAGTTTCTGCGACCTTATAGAAGGGGAAACTGATATAGATTTCCGGTACGCCGCAATATCGCCTGACGGAACACAGATAGTATATTCCAAAAACAGCCTGGGTAATCCGGATACTTACCATCTTTACCTGAAAACAGCCGCAGAAACAAGACTTCTTACATCCTCAATAGGATACTCTGTTGAATGCGCATATCCCATTTTCCTGAACGAGGATACAATAATTTTCCTGCTGGTGGATATTGTGCACGGAAGATATGATTACTACAGGGTAAATACTGACGGAACAGGGTTGACAAATCTCACAAACAACAACAGTCAAAGCCCTTATTTTCCAAGACTGGGACGCCCCAGCATAAACGATGCCAAAACTGCAATTATATACGGGAAACAGGTTCAGACCCCGCAGGAATTTTCCGAGTGGCAGATATACACATTGAATTTGGCTTCCGGTTCGGAACAGCTCATATTCAATAATCTTTATTATACGGGAATTCTTCCCGAAAATCAGCCCGACCCTCAGCCCTTCTTCAAAGACGGAGCGGAAATAGGACTTGCAGGAACCACAAACAGTATTGACTTCGACTTGTATTTCACAAACATTGACTCTGAGATTCCTTACCTGCAAAGAGTGACTTATTTACAATCACCTCGACTGCCGTACTATTTCACCACCCAGGCTCCTGCAGAACAGTGGCTCTACGAAATAGGCGGACAGGTGAGAATCAGGGATGAAAACGGGATGGAAAATTACATTGCTGCAGGAATATCCCCGGCATTCAACTGGAGCGGAACTTATGCCGCATTCAGCAACAGCGGAATCAAAATACGAAGGCTCGGCTCAACAACTTCATCTTCCGTGGAAACTGACGCGACGGCAGATTGTCCTGCTTTCTCACCCGATAACAGGTGGATAGCGTACGTGAAAAACAACGATATATGGGCAAGGCTTCTCGACATGTCAAATTCGCCCCGTCAGCTGACAAATTCGCCATTGACAGGAAAACAGGATATATCTTTTTCTCCCGATGCAAGGCACATCCTTTTCACAGGCATGGAAAACGGCAAGAAATATGTTTACAGGATGCCTCTGTCCATAACTTACGGAACGGCTCCACTTATCAATTCTGCAGGACTTCCAGTTAAATTGACAGCAGGCACAAACGATAATTATAATCCTGCTTTTTCTCCGGACGGAGATGCAGTTGCTTTTATTTCCACGAGAAACCAGACGCCCGAACTCTGGATGATGAACGCCGACGGCACAAACCAGAGAAAAATAATATTCGCATCTTCTGTGCCTGTCAATCCGGCATTTCCCCAATTTTCGCCTTGCGATTCCAGCATCATCGCATATCTTAGCGGAACGCCTTCCAGGATTTACACGGTTGACATCTCCCAGGAGTTCAAAAGCGGCATAGAAATCTCTCCGGCGCTGACCACAACGGGCAGATTTTCATGGGCTGAATCCCCTTCCGGAAATATAGAAATAGAAAGGCATACGGTGTTTGGCACGTACTACCCTGACATCCCTCTTGAATATAATATAAGCGTGGCAATCAACAGGAAACAGATGCCTGCAAGCTTTCTCGTGGAAGAAACAGTCCCCGAAACGTGGATTCTTACAGACGTGAAAATAAACGGGACGGCACCTCCAAGCACCGAGATAACATCATGGGGAGACAGAAAAACCATGAGGTGGCTGTTCGGAGGAGGAGGAATAGCCGTTGGAGATTCTGTAATTGAACTTGCTTTCGCTCTTAACGGTGATACTGTCGGAAACAGCTACTGGCTTACAGGCGGAGCGACAGTATCCGACAGAAAATACCTTACTGCGGGCGATTCCCATATGACAATTGGTGAACCATGCATGCCGGTAGACTCGGATGAAAACTGGCTGATAGACGACTTCGAACTGCTCAACTCGATAGACATGTGGGCTCAAAACATCCAGGTAAAAGGATGGCCGGCTGACACTGAAGACTGGGATTTCTGGCTGCTTAGCATAATAAATTTCTGGGCGAACAACAATGGATACAGGTATAAAACGGGAGGTACACAGCCAGACTGGGAGCCGGTTCCTTAATGTTTTCATACCGTGGCAGAATCCAGATGAGTGACTAAAAGACGGGAGACAAAATATCATGTTCCACAAAAGAATGCGCCTGTTATTTACTATCTTTTTTCTCCTCACGGCAGGTTTCTCCTTTTCAGGAAGCGTGGAGATACTATCGACCAGCCAGGATGCCATTTCCATCAGTTACGGGTTTGACAAATTCAGCGTTAAAGAGGAAAAAGGTTACCACTATTTTAGCGAAGAAAGCTGTATCGACCTTCTTGAAGAAGGAAAACCTGTCGTACCCGTAAGGATTGCAAAAATACTTATCCCCAATCAAAGGTCCCTCGGCAAAATAAGTGTTAACTCATCACCCGGAAAATACAGGGGCAGATACAACCTTGATACCGCGCAGCGGCAGGTTAGAATAGGGGAACAGCCTTTTGCCCGGGCAGATTTTTCCGGGATATTCCCGATAGAATCGTACGAATTGCTTTCAATAGAGCGGTGCATGGGCTACAGCATAGCCGTCATCAGGCTTTTCCCTTTTTTCTGCAACACCGAAACAGGCGAGGTTTCATATGCATGCAGCATCAGGCTTGATATAACCTTCACGGAAGAAGCGCCAGGCAAGAGTTCTAACAGAGAAATTCGGGTAAGGGGACGTGAAAAAGACATGGAGTACGTGTCGGGACTGGTAGATAACGGTGCAGATATTGCAGGATATGCATCCTCTCTGAAAAATATATATCCGCTTGAGCAAACCTACGATTACCTTATAATAACAAATAGTACCCTCAAAGATTCGTTCCAGCCTTTTGCCAATTACATACAGGCAAACAGGGGTTTGAGCGTTGGCATCTTCGACGTGGACGACATTTACAATATAGGCCGCCCATATTATCAGGCAGGCAGGGATAACCAGGAAAGGATAAGGAATTTCATCAAGTACGCATACAACACCTGGCAGACTCAATACGTGCTTCTCGGGGGATATGCAAACATCATACCAGTAAGGTACCTCGATACATACGATGGGCCCGTTCCAGGGGACGTTTATTACAGCAACCTTGACGGAGATTGGGACTACAACGGTAACAATACCTTTGGGGAATATAATAACGACGGCCCAGGCGGAGGGCGTATCGACTCAACCGCCGAAGTTTTCCTTGGCAGGGCGCCCGTGGCGACACCGCAGGAAGTAGCCAACTTTACGGCAAAGGTGATAAGCTACAACCAGACCGGCAACTGGAAGTTGAAGAAATCAGCTTTCATCGGCAGGCGTCTTAACATGAACACGCCCAGCTGGGGAGGAGACGGCCTTGACGGTATCATAAGAGATTGCATGCCTGAAGACTGGGAAGTAAGGAGGTTTTACGACAGGGACAACACGTTCGATGTATCCGAAATACTAAGTTATATAAACAGCGGGGTTCAGCTCGTAGGCGGACTGGTCCATGGAAGTCCTGCGACATGCAACGGACTTAGCATAGCTAATATACTTTCCATGCGCAACACGGATTATTTCATAAACTACTCGCAATCTTGTAACAGCGGAGCCTATGACACACCTGCCGATGGCAGGTGCATTGCCGAGTACATGGTGAATGAACCCTATGCGGCGGTTGCCTTTATTGGCAATGCAAGAAGCGGATATTACAGTCCGTCAAATGAGGAATTCGGTTCATCCAATGTACTGCACAAGGAGTTCTGTAACCTGCTCTTCAACCAGAACGTAACGATACTGGGAGAAGTTTACCAGAAGCACAAGGACAACTTCCGCAATAACATGAACGGCAGTACCCTGCTTTATTACTATGTGCATCTGTTCGGGGACCCTTCCATGCCCATAATGGAACCAAGGATATCTCCGCCAGCCATGACTGAAGGTTTTGCATATTACATAAAAAACGACGATATATGGAGGCACGACCTTGCAACAGGAGAAAGATTGCGGGTTACATATTTCGGAAACGGTTCCGGCACCATCCAGAATCCGAGTGTGACAGAAGACGGGGAGAAAATAGTATTTGCAAGGTCAACAGGTGGAAATTACAGCCTTTTTCAAATCAACAGCGACGGAAGCGGGCTTGAAAATCTTACGGAGAAATGGAGCCTCTCCTCATCCACGACAAACCAGACATACGGTACTTTGAGCTCCAACGGGGAAATCCTTGCATTCACTGCCGCAAGCACGGGAAGCCCCTTCGGAGGAATTCAGTTGTGGACAAAGGAATTGACCGGCAGCGAGAGGCTCAGGCAGCTTACTTTCCAAAACTGGAACTGTTCTTATCCTTTATTTGTCGATGATAACACCCTGCTTTTCAAAACCTCAAATATAGACGACCTTCTTGAAGATTACTATCTTATTACTGCCGTGGGGACAAACCTGACAAACAGGACAAACAATAACCCTTCTTCTCCCTATTTTCCCAGACTTGGAAGACCTTCTCTTGACAGGGACAAGACAAGAATCATATATGCCAAACAGACACAGACAATCCAGGAATACTCTGACTGGTCAATCTACACAAGACCTGTCTGGACAGGAGCAGAAACAACTGTTCTTACAAACCTCTATTACATTGACATCCTTCCCGAAAACCAGCCCGACCCCATGCCCGTATTTGTAACCGGAGGTTCTCTTATATTCAGTGGCATTTCTTCGGTATCGGGCGACCAGTATCTTTACCATACAGTATTCAATTCAACAAGCCCTTACCTGACACAACTCAACAATACGCTTGGAGCGGCATATCACTCGTACTTCCTACCCTCTGCGAAACCGGTACAGTTCGCATATATAAAAGAAGGACAGGTATACCTGAGAAATTATTGGGGAACAGACATAAAACTGACGGATACGGTAAATGCAAATGACGACCCGGTTTTTGACTTCACGGGCGTATACATTGCCTATTCCGGCAACGGTATCTGGGTAATGAAGGCAAACGGCACGGAGAATACCCAAATAGAGACCGCTTTTACTTCGAGATATCCGGCCTTTTCACCTGACGGGAAATGGCTTGCGTATGTGAAAAACAACGACATCTATGCAAGAAAGACAGATATGACGGTTGAACCTCAAAAGCTGACATCCTCTTTGACGCTTGCCAAGTCAGATATTTCCTTTTCGCCTGACGGGAAAAAAATCCTTTACACAATGCGCTCGGGAGGAATCTCCAGGATATACAGTCTTCCTGTATCTATTTTTGACACATATATCAGGGTTGACGGAGAGCCCCTGAATCTTACAGATACGGATAGTTACAACAACTATCATGGAAGATGGTCATACACGGGCGAACACATAATATACATATCCACGGCCCCGGGTTCTCCGGCTATATACACGATGAATTCCGACGGAAGCGAAAAACAGCAGCTCCAGTTGACACAGATGCCCGTAAATCCATCTTTCCCGCTCTTCTCTCCATATGCCGAATCAAGGATAGCCTACATAAATAACGGGAATGTCTGGCTCGCAGACCTTGACAGGCAATCCGAAGAGATAACATCGCCCGCTGTCATTGCGACACAGAAATTCGGATGGGCTCAATACAAGGCAAAAATAGTTGATGCCAGGAGGCAGTTCATGCTTAAACAGGCTGACCCATCCGTGGATTTTGTCTATAATATCATTATAACTGAGAATGAACTCAATCCTTCTGGAATCTTGATATTGACGGAAACACTGCCTGAAATACCGGACTCGGGCGTTAACTGGCTTCTCGACAAAGCAACATGGAACGGACAGGAATACATGCCTTCAAACGGGGCCGTGACAGGAACTTTGAAGTGGATACTGGGAACAGATACCCCACTGGAAAGCACGCAATTATCGCAATCCACGAGCGGAGTGATGACATTGACGCTGAAACTTACAGGAGACGGCCCTGCAGGCAGTATCCGCAGTCTCAACGGGGGAATCTTCAACGGAGATAAATATTTTACCATATCGGGAGACGCATACCTGGAAGTGGGAAATCCCGTCATGCCCGTTGATACCGACGAGCCTTACTGGCAAATAGACGATTTTGAACTGCTTGTTACCATTGACTACTGGGCAACAAACAGCCGGATGAACGGATGGCCGGTTGACACGGAAGACTGGGACATGTACCTGCTTCTCATAATAGATTTCTGGTCGAATGACGGATACGAATATGTCCCGGGTGAAAGCCGCTGGCGCATCAACTAATATACAGCTACCCTGTTTATTATGAGGCTGTCATACTGATGTTTTGTTATTCTGAAGTTGTTTACCCTTTAAGGAATTCAGAATCTCAAAACCGGGATGCAGAAATTAAATTGCCCTGAAATGAAGCAGTTCAGGGTTAAGCATGATAGGTATTTTGATTACAATGAAAAAAATGAACATGATAAAATCAACAGGAGAAAAAATGGGCAAAAAGATATTTGCAATAGTCGCGTTATTTTCATTCTTTACAGGCACAACCTTCGCCCAGCAGGTCACGGGAGAAAGGGAGCTTCCTGATTTCTATACGCCGGGAAGCACTCTCGACGTAATCCTTAACATAGACGTCCAGGAAGGCAACGAACCTAACGGGCTTATAATAAACGAGACTCCTCCTTCAGGATGGTCCATTATCAACTCGGCGCCTCCTTTCGAGGGGACGGCTGAAGGCACATACAAATGGGTATTCTACGGCGGCAACGTGCAGGATATAATTATCACTTACACCGTAAGCGTGCCGTCAACTTCTTCCGGAGAACAGCCTTTTGCAGGTAGAGTAAAATATAACGACACACTGGGAAATCCCGTTGACAACGCTATAGCAGGAGACGCATCTATACTTACTGCCACCCCTTCCCAGATAGCACTCGCTCCCCCTTCTCTCGACTTCGGATTGATAGAAACAGCGCTGGTATTTTCCGTCACAAATACAGGCGGTCCCAACCTTGTATGGAATGCAGAAACCACCCAGGGCTGGCTGACAATAACAAGAACCAACGGTGTTCTGGGAAGCGGAGAAAGCGAGATAATAACGGCAAATGTCGACAGGACGGGACTTGTGGCGGGAACTCACCTGGGAAACATAAACTTTACAAGCACAGGCGGCAATTCGACAATACCTGTGACAATTCTCGTGGGCGAAGTTTCTCCCGTACTTGGTTTTAACTCATATCCAACGATGGGCGGGAACCTGCTTATATGGGATAACCCTGCCAACTACACGGGCACCATCATTTTCAGAAGAACCGGCGGCGACATGACGGCCAATCCGCAAAATGGCATCCACTATGACATTCCGGGGAATCCGGATGGTTATCCATCAACGGTTGGGGGAGGAACCTGCATACTGAAAGATACAACGGGGCTCAACTTTTTCTTTGACGAAATAGCAACCGGAGCAACAGTTTATTACAGGATATACAGCTTTTCCGATATAAACTACTCTGTGCCGCTTCTGTCAAACTCCATACCTTCAATAATACTCTGGACAGGAATAATCAACAATTTTCTCACTCCTTACGAGTTTTCAGTAACAGGTACGGGCACCCTGATGGACGGATTTGAAACGATAATCCCGCCGGGCTCCCTTACAGGCACTCTTCCTGCAGAACTGGATTTCGGGATTATTGATCCCAACCTGGCCCCCCTGCATCCGGGACTCACGGGATTCGCCAATATTTACGGTGTTTCCGCAGAAGACCTGGAGATACTACCCGGGCAAAAAATCAGGGTAAAAATTCCCGTATACCAGTCGGACCTTGACGATTCAGGGGTCAGAAAGATAGAGGACCTGAAGGTATACCAGTGGAATTCAGACACGAGACTCTGGACAAGGCTAACGGTTGTTGAAACGGAAGAGACAGACCTTGCCGCGCCAATTGGTTACATAACAGCCGAAGTCACGTCTATCGGGGCAATTAACTACTTCGCCCTGGGAAGTCCCATAGTTTTACCCGGAGGCGGAGATGACTGTTTCATAGCTACGGCAGTCTATGGCACAAAGATGGCAAGGGAAGTAATATCCCTTCGGAGATTCAGGGATACCCGCCTTCTGAAAAACAGGACAGGAAGAGCTTTCGTAAGGTGGTATTACAAGCACAGCCCGCCCGTTGCAGATTTCATAAGGGACAAGAAAATACTGAAAGCAGCAGTAAGAGTGGGCCTGCAGCCTTTACTCTGGCTTGCAAACAGATTCTGATATAAACTTGCATATAAGAAGTTGAAATAAAGTCAGCATGAAAAAAAAGGGGATAGCTCAGATATTTTCCCTGATAACCCTGTCCCCGTACTGCAATAAGAGGAGAAAATTTTACATGAAAAAACTGGCTATCGTATCTTTATCATTACTGGCGCTGTCCGCCTTCAGCCTGAGGGCAAACATAGCGACAAACAGGGTCACATCCCTGACCGTGCCCAACCAGGGGATACTTCCCAACACCTCCGACTCCCCGCGTCGTCCATTCTACAATGTTGTCGGACAGGACGCCTTCTCCGAGGGATATGTCATAATAATGGGCCTTACCCTTGAACGTTCAAATCCCGCACCAGCACCTGCGGACCCGCCTCCCATACAGAGGTTTACAGGCGTCACGGTAAATATCACCGGAAGCCTCTACATAGATTCCATAGTCGTTACAAATAGAGATGGAAATATCATCGGAGTCCGCGGTTTTCAATACTCCGGCAACGACGAGCCGCCTGAAAACGGGCCGATAAGAATCGATATCGCAACCCCGCCGGTAATCCCTTACATACAGGATAGTGCCGGCTATTACTTCATAGCCATAAGGACCCTCGATTTTACACCAAACGGCTCATCTTCCACTTTCAGTGTGGGAGCAGGCGATGTTACTGTAAGCCCTTCTCCATTACCTGCGCCCAATCCGCCGGATGTCCCCACTACCGGAGCAACAACCAACTCCGTTACCTGCGAACTTCTTGTAACCGACCTCATGCCCGTAAGTTCCGACAACCACGCCCTTGAGATGCCGGACTACCCGTCATACAGCCAGTTTCAGCCCGGAGAACAGATAAGGCCTAGGTACGACAGGGACGACTACGAATACTCCCCCTACCCTTTTTCCCGCACGGTACCCCAGGTAATCCCATGGGAAACGAGAACTGCGGTATTATCCATAGCGGCCTCACAGAGAAACGCCGACGCCAACGGCAGCCAGACCCCAACTTACGACGTGGATTGGCTGACAGAAATCACCCTGACCGTGACAGCAGGAACTTGCGGAGCAGATGACTTCAACCCGAATGAAACATTCAGGACGGGGGCAGACCAGACAGGACCCCACGGGATTACCATATGGAGGGATGCTGACGACAACGGTATATGGGACCCCGCCGTTGATGTTAACGTCGCCACTCCCATAGGAAACTTCGTGCAGGAGACCCCGACACAGTGGACACTTACCATATCAGTCAACGACCCTCTCGAGGGTGTCCTCGAAACACCGAACGTTGCCGATTATTTCGTTGTGGTGGAACAGAGAAGCGATTCCTCAGACCTCGGATACAGGCCCAAGACAGGTCAGGATTACAAGATATGGATAAAAGAGGGAGGCATAAAATTCGGGCCCGTTGGAATACCCATCAGGTATGCGGGCATCAAGGAAGGCCAGGTAAAAACACTTTATAACAACCTCTACCTTGAAAGCGTCGCACAGGAACGTGTCGACCCCGTGGAGATAACTGATGAACCCGACCAGACGTACAATGTCATACCCGCCCTCGGGATAAACATTGCCTCGGGAGGAACAAGATACGACTTTACCGCGACGAAACTTCAAAGCGTAAAAGTTGAACTTCTCTCTGTTGAAGATTTTGACCCTAACAGGGACCTCGCTCCCCTTACCGACAACAGCCCATCTTCCGGCCTTACCCTCTGGAGAGACAACAAGGAAACAGGAAATACGGGCAGTTTTGACGTTTCGGACACGATTGTTCCTGTCAACCTGACGCCATGGGTATACGAGGGGAACGTATTTGACGCCGACCTGAACATGGTGGTCAACAAGTATTCTGCTCAGCTCGTTGTCCAGGCATGGTCAACGGACCAGGGGCTTTTGTATCCGCACGACTATTACACTTCATACCTTCACGGCGGAACCGTCGAAAATAAATATACATACAGGGGTGCAGACTTTTTTATCGCTTTCAGAACAACGGATTTACTCAGCTACGGCTCCAGGTTCAGGATTAAGATACCTTACCAGGGATTATGGACAACACAGGACGGAAAACAGGCATTCAACACGCTTCCCATTCTGAGCAGGGAGATAAAGGGCAATGCATACGTAAAAATCACGTCCCTGACAGGGCCCGGAAATCCCGGACTTGCCCGTTTAAGCCAGCCTACCCCGATTTTCCGGGTGGAATTGGACGATAACGGTTCAAATAAGGTACTCAGGATAGAAGGTATAACAGTGGAGTTTTACGACAGGGGGAATTTCAACCTTAATGACCTTGCATCATTCAATCCCCTCTATCCGAGTTACAACAATGCCACAGGCTGGTTTGACATAACAAATCTTGATACGGACGCCCTCAAGGAATGCGGCGTCGTCATATACGGAAGTACCGCCGGCGGCGACATAGATTATAACAATCCCATAATGATAAAAAGGTACAGGTACCTCTCCTGGCCCGGAGCTCCCATAGGATACCAGTTCGAGTTTTCAAACGCCGTCGCCGTACCTGAAATTCTTTACGTGGTAATCAGGACATCTTCCACCTTCACTCCGGGAGATTCCTTTGATGCAGGTATCGCGGGCTGGGGGCTTAACCAGACATCCTGGAACACATGGGGCTCGAGGGCAATACCTTTTGTGGATATAAATGCCACCAGGACCACTTCATACTCAAGATGTCAGTCAGGAATTTTCAATCCTTCCGGAATAGGAGCCATAAATCTTACATACCAGAGCGAATACGACTATATACGGCTTGATTGGCTCAATTCTACAAACATATCCCCGGGTTCGTTTATCAGGTATGAAGTTTTGCGAGACGGAGAAATAATCGCCGTAATAACTAACATAAACCAGACCTGGTATATAGACCGCCGCGACGGTGCCAACCCTCCTCTTGACGGCGTTGAATACCAGTATGGAGTTAATATCATATATAACCAGGGAGGAGCAGAAGCAACTTTTTCTTCAAACAATGTAAACGCAAGCATACTGGGCTTTCTCGACGAGCAGCGGCCGGCGGATTTCAGGCTTGCCCCCGGAACTTCAACGGTGGATATGCAGTGGACAGACCAGTCATATAATCCCAATGACCCGGATACTTTCGATTTCCGCGCACACAGGTTCAGGATAGTGAGAACATACCTGAAAGACGGCACACAGGCTGAAACCATTGTCGCTTCCCAGTGGACAATAACAAACCCTTTCAATATATACTACGACAGGCTTGATAGCGGTTTTCCTGCAGGAACAGACGGACTGCAACCCGGAGTTTACCTCTACGAGCTCTACCTGGAGAAAGATACGGCAGGAGGAACAGCCAGATCAAAACCCGTCGCCCGATGGACTGCCGTCTATAACGAGGACCAGCCTCCTGATGACAATCCCGGATCGGGAGGATGCTTCATAGCAACGGCGGTTTACGGCACGGATATGGCAGCGGAAGTCATATCTCTCAAGAGGTTCAGGGATAACTTCCTCATGAAAAAGAAATTCGGAAGGGCATTTGTCAGATGGTACTACAGGCATAGCCCGCCTGTTGCCGATTACATAAGAAACAGGGGAATAATCAAGGCTGCAATAAGAACCGGGCTGAAACCATTGCTATGGCTGGCAAACAGGTTCTAACACTATAACAGGTGCTATTGCTTTTCCCCTCTACCCTCGGGGAGAGGGCTTGCCCGTCCGTAGCCTTGGCGCAGGAGGGTTAGGGTGAGGGGGGTGGATCTCTTTTTTAGCGAGTGTCCCGAAAATACCCGGGGCAAGCGATTTATCCCATATGACGGTACAAGTCGGACGTCTTTGCCTTTGTAGCGGGTCTGATTTATCCCGTATGAAGGTACAAATCGAACGTTTTTTTAGAAAAGCCAAATGAAATCCCTATACTTTATCTTTCTTTTTGCCACGGCAGTTTCTCTCTACTCCGCAGATTACGGAACCATACTTAAGAGAAACATATTTTCCCCCATGAAAGAGAGTCAGAAAGAAAACACTGATTCCCCAAAAGCGACACTGCCCATAATAAAACTTCCTTTCATCGAAGAGCTGGTGGAACTCAAGGGAACTTTTTTTGAAAGCCGCAAATCGAGGGATAACATTGCCATACTGGAGGACAAGAAAACAAAGGAAATGGATTTTTACAGGATAGGCGATACGGCAGGATCAGCATTGATACTGGACATAGATGAGAACAGAATAATTTTTGATTACGGTTTCCAGGAGATTGAACTGACAGCAAGAGGAAGCAACCCGGTCCGTATCTACCCTGACACGGAATACAGGCTGAATATTGAAAGCGTCATGCAGGATTTTAAAAAGGAAGTTTCGGAGAATCCAGGCATCAGTTCAAAACCTGTTTTTGAAAACGGAACTATAATGGGATTCATGATAACGGGAATTGGAGAAGAAAGCGTGATAAGCAGATTCGGAATAAAAAATAATGACATAATAACACGGATAAATACCGTTCCCCTAAACTCTGCGGAAAAACCCTTTTATGCTTACGAGAACATAATGAAACACGGTATCAAAAGGGTGAGCATCCATCTTTTACGAAATAACCTTCCATACACCCTTCTATACCACCTCAACTAAAAAAAAGGGGACAGGCTAAAAAAAAAGGGGACAGGCTACTTTTTTTCCTTTCTCGGTCTCCCTCTGGAAAAAAAAGGGGACAGGCTACTTTTTTCCCTTTCTCGGTCTCCCTCTGGGATTCAGGGTGGATACTAATCCAAACCTATTACATATTTCAGTTTGCCATAAAGAGTCACCAAAAGGAGACTGTCTTTGTATACAGTTTCTCAGTTTTGTAATTTCCGCTTCGGGAATGATCCCATTAATAAAATTTTCCCAATTATCTGGAATTTCAATAGGACTTTTATCAAGCAGGTTACTTTTATTTTCCAATCTTTGATGCAAAGAAGACCATAACCACTCTTTTCCTGAGTTAACTATTCTGGCTCTTACGGGATTATTTTCTACGTATCTTAATACTGTCAGCAGGTGCGCATCATTTTTAATAATAAAACTTTTGTAGCGTCCTTGCCACACATGTCCCGATGTTCCCCTTAATTTATGGAAATATCTTACATGGCTCGTCATAACCCACTGCAGCATTTTGCTTAAATCATCTCCTTTTTCAGGACAAACAACAAGATGATAATGATTGGGCATTAAGCAATATGCAAAAATTTTCACGCGATAATTTTTTTTTGCTTCGTAAAGTAAATTTACAAAATACTGGTAATCGTATTTTTCATGAAAAACCGTTTGTTTACCGTTACCTCTGTTTAAAATATGATATATGAAACCATCAAACAATCCTCTTTCTATTCTTGGCATTTAATAAATTCCTTCTTCACAATTTTTATTCACAAGATTGATAGAAAAAAGTAGCCTGTCCCCTTTTTTATTATCGCTGAGTGAGAATGAGAGCCTCTTCCATGACATCGATGCTTACAAGAAACTCATCTGAAACTTTTTTCACGGGATACGCCATGCTTACCTTCTCGCCTGCCACAATCATCTCCGAAGTCTCAAGCCTGAGAACAATTTTGGAGTTCCTGTAAGGAATATTTATTACCCGGTTTTTCTTTTTCAGTTCTTCTTCACACATAAATAATTTCAAAATACTTCTGAGGCTGACGTAATCAGTATCGTCTATGGAATATAAAGGAAATTTATTTTCCCTGACAACATCCGCAAAATTATCCGATGTGATGGCCTCAGGGGAAACGTTTGGCGTAAACTTCGGAGGCTCAAACTTCCTGGATTTGAAAATATCTTCAATGGCAGGCGCAGTCTTAACCGGAGGCTCTATTTCCTTGTTTTGCTTTTCCATCTCAGAAATGAGAGAAAAACAACCCGGTGCATTGACTATCTTTTTCATTATTTTCCTGTCGGCAACGGCCTGATATAAAAGAAAAAAAACACACACTGCAAAGAAAATTGCGCCGGAAACGAAAACCACCCGGCCTGACCTCTTCAGCAAAGCTGCAATTTGAGAAAAAAAATCATTCTCATGCACATCTTCTTTTCCTTCTGTAAACGTACGGGAAGAAGGAAATTGCAAATTCGGTTCAGGAATTGTCTTTTTATCTCCGGACACAAGCTTTATATCGGATGTATGTATAACTCCCTTAAAACTGCTTTTATCTCCCCCCGCCGGCCGGTATCCGTCATGAATTGCGTTTTGTTCCTGCACCCATGAAAGTTTTTTTGACCCATTAACCCCTCTGCTGTCGTCAAACCTTTCTTCATCCTGGACTATTCCATAGTCCCTCAAAAACATCCTTATAAGCCGCTGGCTCTCCGAAGACATTTTCGTGAAATTCAAACCATAGAAAATCTCATCGCTTTTACCTGCCTGCATGTTGGCAACCTCGCATTGGGAAGTAAAAATCACGCTTCCGGCCTGCATGTTGAAGAAAGGAAAAACCCGTGTATCGAGGTCAAGCTCGATAAGATACGTATGTTTCTTTTCCACGAGAGGATAGTAGGTTGCAATTTTTGCCCCGTTGTCTGACAAATCATATGCCGAAACGGCCATCTTGCTTTCCATATCCCTCATATCCCTTATGAAACCTACCAGCTCCCCGGTCCGCAGTCTTTCAAAATCACGCCTGTCGGACAGAATACCCGTTTTGGTGTAAAAAACAGCCATATCAGGTTCAGGGAAATAAAAAACTCCGTTTGAATAAAATCTCCCAGTTTCATCGCTGAAAACTATCTGTCCTTCGACAAGGCGGGATATTATGGTTTTAACAGAAAGTTTGAATATTATTTCTCTGGCAGGGGTTTTTCCCCTGAATCTGGCCCTGTATCTTTTGTTTCCTATTCTCAAAATGAATTCGGGAATTTTCTCCAGTTCCATGTTTTAATTTTACCTCATTTTTCGTTTATTTTCTACAACTCAACTCAACCCAAAGGGAGAAATAAAGAAATGCACAATAATAAACGCAAAGGAAAAGAGTCGATAAAATGCAGTAAAAATGCAATTATATGGGAAGGCCAACGGACTTTCGAAGAGTGAGAATAACATCGCTGATATCAATGATACCGTCGCCGTTCATATCGGCAAGCCCTTTTAGAGTATCGTTGTACGGGAAAGGATAAGCAACACTCTGCAATACAATTTCAAGCCCCACGGCCATGCGAAGGCATAAAATTACGTCTGAAATATCAACGCCGCCGTCCGAGTTTATATCCCCTGCCCCTCCGCCGGAAGCCTGTCCGATGGACGTGTCCCCGCCTATCGTTATATCATCAAATCCCCTTATCCGTATAACACCCGAAAAAGTATTCGTTCCGGAGGCATCGGCGGGAACTGAAACAGTATAGGTAATGGAAAAAGGCCATAATCCCGATTGAGAATAAAACAGCCAGCGGTATGTGTTTGTCTCGACGGTATATTTATTCCATCCGGGAGTTGCAGATATGATAGACCAGCCGGCAGGCAGGCTTTCAAGAACGACAACACCCGTAGGCATATCAAGCATATCCGTCAAAACATTTACCGTAACATCAATTGTTCCGCCGGGAATATATGT
>DAOQVZ010000032.1:0-20757 GCA_035341815.1 bacterium | reverse complement strand
ATGGAAGAAAAAAAAGCAACATGGAAGGAACTTCCCGAAGGGGATATTCTTGAAGGAAGTTCTTCTCTGAAGTTCAAGACGGGCAACTGGAGAACGCTGAAGCCCATACACATTCCCGAGAAATGCATCCACTGCCTTTTCTGCTGGATTGCCTGTCCTGACAGCGCCATAGTTGTAAACAAGGAAACGGGTAAATTCGAAAGGTTCAATTACGATTACTGCAAGGGATGCGGTATCTGTGCCTACGAATGTCCAAAGGATGCAATTAAGATGGTTAATGAACACGGAGAAGAAAAATGAAAAAAGCCATGAGATGGATAGTTGTGGTTCTTATACTTTCCGGATGGGTAGCTTTTTTTATGGGATTTTCTGTATCAATGAAGGAAAAAGCCCAGCTCAACAGCCGTATTGCACAGCTCGAATCGGAAATCGGTTCTTACCAGTTTCTGGTGTCAGACGTTGATAAAAGCTCCGAAAAAATAGACGGTATTATATCGACTCTTGAAAATCTGAAAAACAATCTGGATACGTTAAAATCAAAAATGGACAAGGGAGTGAACCATGAAAGTAGCCAAGACGGGAAATGAAGCTTTTGCAGAAGCCATGCGTCAGATTAATCCTGATGTTGTGGCAGCTTATCCGATAACCCCTGCAACGGAGATAGTGCAGATGTTTTCGCAATTTGTAGCCGACGGTTTGGTCAAGACGGAGTTTGTCGCGGTAGAGAGTGAACACAGTGCCATGAGCGCATGCATAGGAGCAAGCACCGCGGGTATCAGGGCAATGACAGGAACTTCTTCGCAGGGACTTGCGCTCATGTGGGAGATGCTGTATATTGCAGCAGGCCTGAGGCTTCCCATTATAATGACGGTGGTAAACAGGGCGCTCTCTTCGCCCATCAACATCCACTGCGACCACTCTGATACTTTTGGAGCAAGAGATTCGGGATGGATACAGATATTCTCCGAAAATGTGCAGGAGGCTTATGATAACCTTATTCAAGCTGTCAGGATATCCGAGCATCCCGACGTCAAGCTTCCCGTGATGGCGACAACTGACGGTTTCATTTTGAGCCATTGCCTTGAAACCCTTGATATGCTTTCCGACGAAGAAGTAAAGGGTTTTGTAAAAGAACCTCCCGTAAGGGAAAATCTTATCAAAAGCCTTCAGGAGAACAAGCCGATAACCATCGGGGCGCTTGACCTGCAGGATTATTACTTTGAACACAGAAGGCAGGCGGCAGAAGGGATGTTAAACGCATTAAAAGTTATTCCCGAAATTGGCAGGGAATACGGGAAAACATTTGGCAGGGAATACGGATTTTTTGAGGAATACAGGCTTGACGATGCAGAAGTTGCAGTTGTGGTGCTTGGTTCCACCGCCGGAACAGCCAAAGAGGTTGTCGACAGGCTGAGAAAAGAAGGTAAGAAAGCGGGCCTTCTGAAAATCAGGGTGTACAGGCCTTTCCCTGCAGAGCTTCTGACAAAAGCTCTTTCGAAAACCAGGGTGCTGGGAATCATGGACAGGGCTGACGGAATGAACGGGGTGTCGGGCCCCCTGTATCCCGAGATATGCGCTGCCATGTACGATGTGCCCGCTAAACCCGAAATTGTTGACTATATTTACGGACTGGGCGGACGGGATATTACGATAGAAGATATAGAGTATATATATAATGAACTTTTCAAGACAGCAGAAAAAGGAAAGAAAGAATACACGCTTAAATACATAGGAGTAAGAGAGTAACAAAGAGATAAAGCTGAAACCCCCTCACCTTGTAAGTGTATCAGGGTAGAGTTCAGGGTAAACCCCTCATCTTGAAAGTGTAACAAAGAAGAGTTTCCCGGATAAGCCCGGGACAAGCCCCTGATAAATACGGGGTAAAAAAAGCGAAAAATCTAAACCCCTCACCTTGAAGAAAATATTAAAGAAGAGTTCGGGGTAAAGGAGAATAAAACAATGCCGAGTTTAAAACAGCTTGCAAAAAGAGAAGAAAAATTTGTTTCCGGGCACAGGTTGTGCGCCGGATGCGGCGAGGGTATCGTGGCAAGAATGGTGACGCTTGCAATAGACAAGCCTCTCATAGCCTGCAATGCCACCGGATGCATGGAAGTGGCAAGCACCATATTTCCTTATTCATCGTGGAATATCCCCTGGATACATTCTGCATTTGAAAACGCCGCTGCAACTATAAGCGGAGTGGAAGCAGCCTACCGTTCGCTTAAAAAACAGGGCAAGATAGAAAAGGATACCGTGTTTCTTGCGTTCGGAGGAGACGGCGGAACTTACGATATAGGCCTCCAGTCTCTTTCCGGTGCGGCAGAGAGGGGGCACAAAGTACTTTATGTGTGCTGCAACAACCAGGCGTATATGAACACGGGTATCCAGCGTTCATCAGCAACCCCAAAAGCAGCGAGTACAAGCACTTCTCCTTCGGGCAAAGTTCTTCCTGGGAAGGTGCAATTCCAGAAAGACCTTGCTTCCATAATGGTTGCCCACAATATTCCTTATGTGGCCACTTCCATTCCGGGCAAATGGAACGACCTTACGGGGAAAGTCGAAAAAGCCATTTCTTTTGACGGGTTCACTTTCATTGACGTGCTGACTCCATGCCGGCTGGGATGGCCGCACGACCCTGCAATGACCATGGAAATATCAAGGCTCGCCGCCGATACCTGCATCTGGCCTCTTTACGAAGTTGTAGAAGGCAAGTATAAAATAAGCTACAGGCCTAAGGAGAAGAAACCGGTTGCCGAGTGGTTCAAACTCCAGAGAAGGTTTGACCATCTTTTGAAACCGGCAAATGAGGAACTTCTTGCCGGCATACAGGCAGAGGTGGATAAGCGCTGGGAGCTTCTTCTCAAGAAAAGCGAAGGATGATAAATAAAAATGAATTCCCTTCTACTTGCGGGGGGTGCTTTATTGTTGTTTCTGGCGGCATACCGTTTTTACGGGAGAAAACTCGAAAAGCTCTGGGATGTTTCTCCTGAAAATCAGACACCTGCCGTTAAACATCCTGACGGTATCGATTACGTTCCGGTTAAACACTGGACAATTCTGTTCGGCCACCATTTTGCTTCCATATCCGGGGCGGGGCCCATACTGGGACCTGTAATTGCCTGTATGCTCTGGGGATGGCTTCCTGCGGCTCTCTGGATAATCTTCGGCTCGATATTCCTGGGGGGTGTTCATGATTTCTCATCGCTCCTGTTAAGCCTGAGGCATAAAGGCGGAACTCTGGGCGAGATTACAGAGTCGGTGATGGGACGCAGAAGCAAGATTATCTTTCTTATATTTCTCTGGCTTACCCTTATCCTGGTAGTTTCCGTGTTTGCCTCCGTTACCGCCAGCACCCTTGTTCAGGAACCGCATATTGTTATACCGACATTCGGTCTCATACTTGTAGCTGTTTTTTTCGGGGTTCTTGTATACAGGTTCCGGTTTTCTTACGTTCTTGCAACCGTCATTTCCATGGTTCTGATACTTGCATGTTTTATTCTCGGAGTAAAATTCCCTTTCTCCCTTAGTTCAGGCGATGCCATGAGAGCGTGGATTCTCATACTCCTGCTCTATTCCTTTCTTGCCAGCATCCTCCCTGTAAATCTGCTTTTGCAGCCGCGGGATTATCTTTCTTCATTCATACTTGTATTCGGACTGCTGTTCGGATATGCGGGAGTTATAACTGCGAGGCCTGTGATACACACACCTGCGTTCATATCCTTTACTTCGGCGAAAGGCAGTTACCTGTGGCCCATGATGTTTGTCATTATCGCATGCGGGGCAATAAGCGGGTTCCACAGTCTTGTTGCAAGCGGAACTACGGCAAAACAGATTACAAGCGAAGCTGATGCCAGAAAAATAAGCTATGGAAGCATGCTGACGGAAGGGGTGCTTTCCATACTTGCTCTTTTGTGCGTATGCGCAGGACTCTACTGGAACAAAGCCGGTTCTTCTCTTAATTATCCCCAGATGATGGAGACAGGCAACTGGATAGGTACGTTTGCGGCAGGGTACGGACAAGTGACTTCAAAAATTCTCAATCCCGGTGCGGGGAAAATGCTCGCGATAGTCATGATAAACGCTTTTGTTCTGACAACCCTCGATACAGCTACAAGGATAACCAGGTATCTTTCACAAGAGCTTTTCGGGGAGAGCTGGAACATCAGGTTTTTCAGGAACCGGTATTCCACTACATTTATCGTTATTCTTATCTCTGGTTACCTTGCATTCGGCAACTGGCAGAAAATATGGCCTGTATTCGGGGCGGCCAACCAGCTGGTTGCTGCAATAGCTCTTTTTGTTGCAGGGCTTTTCCTTCTCAGCAAAAAGAAATTCTCGATGCTGACTTTTGTCCCTGCGGTTATCATGTTTATGACGACAATTGCGGCCCTCGCCTATCAGATGCAGGATTTTTACCGCCACAAAAACTTTCTTCTCGGAAACATATCCCTTCTGCTTATAGTTCTTGCCGTTTTTGTAATAATGGAAAGCGTCCGTAAAATCCCGAATACCCGATGAGCCGCGGCCGGTTTATGCATGTCAATTTATGTGTTATAATATGAACTGTTTATGCAATAGGTTTTAAAGAGAGGTTGTCAAAATGAAGAAAAAACAAGAAAAAGCCCATAAAAAAACAATTACTTTCCAGGAAGAAAACAAAAACAAGATAGAACAGAAATGTCAGGCTATTTTTGAAAAGACCGCTCTATACGGTGAACCTTTAACAATTAACAGTGAACGTTTATGCAAATGTGGTCCTACACATATTAATTGTATGTCTCCCAAGGAGTGGTTAAAAGCTCAAATTGGGGTTTGGAAGTTTTTTTATGAAACCAGAGATATAAGAGATAAAGCTGTACACCCCGCAACTTTTCCAATATCGCTTGCAAAAAGAGTCATTGAATTATTTACTCATAAAGGCCAATTGGTACTGGACCCTTTTGTTGGAAGTGGAACGACTCTTATTGCGGCTAATGACCTTGATAGAAACGCAATAGGTTTTGACCTCAAAAAAAATTACATTGAATTATGTGAAGAAAGGCTTAAAAAACACTGTAATCTGTTTAATGATTGCAGCCAAATTGCTGTTCAAGATGATGCAAGAAATATTGCGAAATATATAGAACCTGAAAAGGTAAATTTAATTTGGACATCGCCTCCTTATGCGAATCTCCTGAATCGCAAAAGGAAAAACAAATCAAGAAGAGACAGAAATAATGAACAATTTGGCAAAATAGAACAATACTCCCAGGATGAACGTGATTTAGGAATATTATCCCTTGATGCTTATAGTGTGGCCATGGGAGATATTTTTGAAAGCTTGTTGCCTCTGATGAAAGAAAAAGCCCACTGCGTTATCAATGTTCCGGATATGTGGTGGGAGAATCGGCGCATAACTCTTCATGTCTCATTGATTGAAGAACTTCGTGCAAGAGGATATGAATTGCGGAATATTATAATTTGGGATCGTACCAATGTTGTTAATAAAATTGGCATTTTTGGTTGGCCAAGTAATTATATTACCATGGGAGTTACATTTGAATATTTATTAGACTTCTGGAAGCCTCCCAAAAATGAAAAAAAATAAATTGAAGAACATAAAATTATTCAATAAAGAGGAATTGATTAATGAAATTAGATCAATTGCCTCACGGGGATGGCATAAAAGCGTAAAGCTTACGATAGATGCAAGAAATGATGGCGCTGTTGGGAATACCTTAGAGGCTTTGCTTGGAATATCCGAGAACAATCTTCCAATACCTAATGCAAGGGAATGGGAACTCAAAGGTCAACGTTTGCATACCTCTTCATTAATTACTTTGAAACACATTGAACCTTCTCCAACGGGAGCTCATATTGTTAGCAATATTCTGCTTCCCAAATATGGATGGCCTCATAAGAAAGCAGGACTAACTTATCCTGATTCAGAAATGAGTTTTCGTTCAACCACGAGTGCTAAATGCTTTACAAATAGAGGATTTAAGATAGTTGTTGATAGAAAAGAGAAAAAGTTGAAATTTGTTTTTGATTATACAAAAGCTGATTTGTTGAACAATGAAATTAAACAATGGCTAAGGTCAGTTGAACATAAAGTGGGCTTAGGAACCATAAGTCCCGAACCTTATTGGGGATTTGAAGATTTAGAATATGCCATTGGTGAGAAAATTAAAAATTGTTTCTATATAATAGCAGAGTCAAAAATTGAAAATAAGCACGAATTTTTTGCTTTTAGGAATCTATTTGTATTATCAGGATTTTCATTTGAAAAATTTTTATCTTGTATCGAAAAAGGCAATCTGCTAATAGATTTTGATGCACGGACAGGACATAATCATGGGACAAAATTCAGACTTAAGCAAAACTCATGGGCAGACCTCTATAGCAAGGTAAACAAAAATTTTTAATTTAACAATAAAAATTATCAGGAGAATAAAAAATGGGAAGATTTGAAAAAGAAAAACTTGCGGATAGCGAAATAGGTAAGCTTAAAGAACTGAGCAGGCTGTGCAAGGGAGATATCCTGACTATGACAAGCATTGCCAACTCGGGGCATCCCGGAGGTTCGATGTCGTCTCTTGACATGTACCTTACGGTTTTCTCTTATGCGGATATCGCACCCGGCAGGGTGGACGACCCTTCAAGAGACAAGATTGTAGTCAGCCACGGCCATACGTCCCCGGGGGTTTACGCCGCCATGGGCAGGCTCGGCTTTTTTGACATAGAGATGGCAGTTGCAACCTTCAGGCTTTCGGGCAGCATCTTTGAGGGCCATGTGGTAAGAAAGGTTCCCGGAGTGGAATGGGGAACGGGAAACCTGGGACAGGGCCTTTCCGCCGGCTGCGGCCTTGCGCTCGGAGACAGGCTGCATAAGAGGGATACGCATATATTTGTCCTGATGAGCGACGGGGAACATACCAAGGGACAGATTGCCGAGGCGAGGCGGTTCGCAAGCAAGTACGGGATGAACAACATAACAGTGATTGTCGACTATAACAAGATACAGATAAGCGGGAAAACAGACGATATAATGCCCTGCAGGATATGCGCCAATTACACGGCTGACGGGTGGGAAACCATGGAGGTGGACGGCCACGATTTCGGAGAACTTTACGCCGCTTTGAAAAAATCCGTTGAAACCCCCAAACCCTTCTGCATCATTGCCCATACAGTTCTGGGAAAGGGCGTTTCTTTCATGGAGAACCAGTACAAGTACCACGGGAAAACACTCGATGATGATTCGTACAATAAAGCGATGGCAGAACTTAACCTGCCGCCGGTTCTCGACAGGTACAGGGAGCTGCGTACAAGAAAATGGGATTATCCTGAAAGAACGTTCAAGTTTGAGCCAGAATTGAAGGAAGGCGAACCGGTTGTTTACAGAAGCGACGAAAAGACGGATAACCGAAGTGCATACGGAAAAGCCCTTGCAGAACTGGCAAAAGCAAATGCGGACAACAGCCGGTACCCCGTAGCTGTCTTTGACTGCGACCTTGCAACCTCTGTAAAGACGGACCTTTTTGAAAAGGCGTTTCCCGAAAGGTTCTTTCAGGTCGGCGTGCAGGAACATAACGCGGCAACCATGGCGGGTGCCGTATCGACAGATAAAGTGATTAGTTTCTTCTCGGACTTCGGGGTCTTCGGGGTGGACGAAACTTATAACCAGGCGCGCCTTAACGACCAGAATTATACAAACCTCAAGCTGGTCTGCACCCACATAGGATTGGATGTTGGGGAAGACGGAAAGACACACCAGTGTATAGATTACGTGGGAACGCTGAGAAACCTGTTCGGATTCAAAATAGTTATTCCCGCCGACCCCAACCAGACCGACAGGGTAATAAGGCATGCTGCGGGACAGCCCGGCAACTGGTTTGTGGGCATGGGACGCTCCAAGGTTCCGGTTGTCACGAAAGCCGACGGTTCTGTTTATTTTGACGAAAAATACAGGTTTGAATACGGTAAATCGGATATTCTCAGGGAGGGGAAAGACGGATTCATAATAGCGATGGGCTGCATGGTTCCGAGGTCCCTCAAGGCGGCTGAAATACTTAAAGGCAAAGGAAAGGAGATAGGCGTCATAAACATGAGCTGCCCTCTCGAAATAGACGAAAAAGCAATAGAAAAGGCTCTCTCTGCAGGTTTAATCGTCACCATGGAAGACCACCACATAGATACGGGGCTGGGCATGACGGTGGGGTTATACCTGCTGGGGAAAAAGTATGCCGGAAAGTTCCACAGGCTCGGGGTTACGGAATACGGCAGTTCGGGCGAACCCGACTACCTTTTCAAAAAAGAAGGACTGGACCCTCAGTCGGTGGCAGATTTCATAACAGCCCGGCTCAACAGGGCTGGATAAAGAGTCCCTTGAAAAATGTTAGCGGTAAACATCTCTGCGATGTTTTATTCTATATATATAGATTTGTTTATTTAGATCGTCGATTCTATAAAGAATACGGTAATTTCCTGAGCGGATTCGGTAACCTTCCATTACAGTGAGTTTATGGCAGCCGTGGGGACGTGGATTTTCAGCAAGCTCAAGCATCGCATCTCTTACCTGCGTGAATAATTTCTCTTCAAGCGTGTCAAGATCTTTCGCAGCAGAGGCAATCAGCATAATCTTATACATTGCGTGTCTTCACATAATCCGCGAGAGAAACGGCTGAAAGTTCTTCATTCTTGAGCCTGTTCATGTCGAGGATGTCTTCCTTTAATTCCTCTGCAGAAAGTTTTTCCTCGAGGGATTTTTCTACGAAAAAACCGTATTTCATGCCGTGTTCCCTGCAGAATTTTTTCATTCTGTCCGCGGTTTTACCATCGATTTTTACTGAAAGGGTATATTTATCCATATTCTCCTTTTATGAGAATTTTACTTACTTTTTCTTTAATTGTCAATAAAAAGAAAGAAATAAATATATGCGCCTGATTTATATAAAAATTGATGGTTCCGGACAAAAGGTGTATTATATAAAAAGGAAATTCAAAAACATACGACAGGTCGTTAAAATACTTTCTTAAGGTATGGCACGAAAAACTCGGCGGGGAAAATGGATAAAACAGGCTGGATGGAAAAGCTGATTTTCGCTCTTGACACGACAAGCGCAGCCGAAGCTGAAAGATTCGTGGAAGAGCTTGATGGGGTTGTAACGTTTTTCAAGGTAGGCATCATACTCCACACCGCCGCGGGCCCTGAATTCGTTTCACGACTTCTGAAAAAGGGAAAGAAGGTTTTTCTCGACCTCAAGTTCTTCGATATAGGAGAGACCGTAAGGGACGCGGTAAAGTGCGCCGCAGATTCAGGAGTTGATTTCCTTACAGTCCATGCCAACAGGCAGGTCATGGAATCGGCGGTGGAAGGCAAAAAAGGAAGCAGGCTGAAAGTGCTGGCGGTAACACTGCTGACCAACCTTAACATTGCCGATACGGGCGAAGCCTCAGGCGCAATCACAACGGAAGAACTGGTTCTTCACAGGGCGAAGATGGCTGGGGAATCAGGATGCGACGGGATAATAACATCGGGCAAAGAGATACAGATGGTAAGAAATTCCACGGGACACCGTCTTCTGATTGTCACCCCCGGTGTCCGTCCCGCGGGAGTTTCAACCGACGGACATAAAAGGTTTGTCACCCCTTTTGAAGCAATAAAGGCGGGCGCGGACTACCTTGTAGTAGGCAGGCCCATAAAAAATGCCCCCGACCCGCGGCAAGCCGCCGCAGGGATTCTCAAAGAGATAGAAAGTGCATTGGAATAAAACCTCAAAAGATTTTTCCGCAGGTTCACAGGCTTGCATGGCAAGATGCCTTACAGCTGAAATTCCCCTTTGACCTCCGATGACACAATGGAAAAGAAGAACCGCAACCTCGAAAGGCGCGTTATCCTGCAGGAAGACGCCAATATGCCCGTGGAAGCTCTTGGCATAGATATGGAGGACTGGATATCCTTTCGGTTCGACCTGATGGACGCGAAAGAAAGCCCTGTCGATACCGTTATGTGGGATATGGGTTTTGCGGAAGACAGTTTCGCCACGTGGACGGGAAGCTCTCTTTTGCCTCCGGTGAACCATGAGGGCTACAACAGGTGGTTTACCCGGGGAATAGACTGCGTGAAGAAACTGGTGGAAGAAACCCGCAAGCGCGGCATGGAGGCAATCTGGAACCACAGGGTTTGCCCCGTGGATTTTCCCGTTCCCTACGCCGTCCAATGCCCTTTCGATTCTCCCCTGCGCAATAACTATCTTAAGAGCCAGCATCCAGGCTGGATAAATGAATGCTGGTGGCCAAGGGGATTGTGGAACCTTGCTTCCCGTGGGTTGCGCAAACACAAGCTTAAATATTTCCGTGAACTGATGACCCGTTACGAATTTGACGGGCTGGAACTTGATTTTGCCCGGCATACTCCCTGTCTGCCCCAGGGCAGGGAATGGGAAAATAGGGAACACGTTACCTCTTTCATCAGGCAAACCAGGAAATTGTTGTGTGAACTTGAGGCGGCCGGCAATAAAACCCTGACTCTCGGTGCACGGGTTGCGGAGAATGTCGAGGGCTGCCATGCCGACGGGTTTGAAGTTGAAAAATGGATAGAGGAGGAATTGATAGATTTTCTTTTGCTCGGCGGCCGCACTTCAAGGGTCGCCCTGGATGAGTTTAAATCCCTGTGCAAAGACAAATATGTAAACATATATCCGTCTTTTGACGGGTTTCATGCCGGCGACGGGTACTTCTCGCCTCCCGTTGAATATTACAGGGGGGTATTCAGCAACTTTCTCTTCCAGGGGGCCGACGGCATCAGTCTTTTCAACTGGACATGCGCCCGGGAGACAAAATACCGGGAGCTTAACCTGCCTGCGGAGTCAAGGTGCCCTTCCCAGGAAACAGCCCTTTGCGAAGCAGGCGGACTTGAAAAGATGAAAGGCAAGAGGAAGATATACGCAGTGGAAAGGCGAGGGGGATATCCATGGGCAGGCACATATCTTTACAGGAACGACAACAAGCCGTTGCCCTTGAAACTGAAGCCGGGAGAGAGCGCCTGTTTGCCGGTTTACATCTACGAACGGTTTTCTGCCGGTGCGTATGCCGCCAGGCTTGAAGCGGTTATGTTCAACGGCAGCGATAAAACCCGGGTCACAATCCGGGTCAACGGGAAAAAACTTGAGATGGAATCTTCCGATACCTCATGGAAAGACGGCCAGATATACGGAGACGGGAAACAGGCAACCTCCGGAAATTACAGGGCGTACGTTATAGACCCGGAACAGAAGCTTCTGAAACTTTCTTTCACGCTCCCGGTGAATTTTTTGTCTGCCGGAGAAAACAAAATCGGAATATCCCTCTTAAAGGCAGATACAGCCGTTACTATCGAAAAACTTGAAATTACGGTGTTCAGGGGATAAGAAAAAGAAAGGCCGTCAGAAAGAATTGAGCATCTGGAAATAACGTGCATAAAAAGAAATCACAATATATCCTATATATGCGGCTACGATAAGATAAACCGCCACGGGCAGCAATTTAACAAACTGTTCGACGGCTACATCCGCCTCTTCCCTGAGATATCCCGCAACCCTGTCGAGCGTTTCGTCCATGGAGCCGCTAACCTCGCCGGTTTTAAGCATATCGTGTACGACTGAAGGCATCCAGCTTTTTCCCGCAAAAATATCTGAAAGTTTTTTTCCTTCCTTCAAAAGAGGAACGGATTGCCTGATATCGTTTTTCATGTATGCATTGCCGACGGTCCCCCCTGCAAGTTCCACTGCCCTCACAATTCCGACACCTGCAATGTAAAGGGTGGTAAAAGATTTCAGGAACCTTATAATATCCATTTTTTGCAGGAATTTCCCAAGCCACGGGATATCAAAAATAATCCTGTCTCTCTTTTCTGCAAGATAGCCAACCCTGCCGGAATACCTGTACAGGAAAACGGCGGTGAAAAAAAAGATGTAGAGAAAGGCGAGAAAAGGCAGTACCCTGACGAGAAAAGCTCCAAATCCTTTGAGGAAAAGAACCGGAACCGCCGGTATGAGGACTGCCAGGTGGAGCAGTACTACAGGATAAGTCAGTCCTGCTATCAGCTTGTTTCTTATGCCTGACGAAAACTCGAAATATTCGGCAAGTCTCGCCATGCTTTCAGGAAGGTTGCCGGATGCCTCTCCGGCTTCCACGACTCCTGTTTCAAAAGAAGAAAAAATTTCAGGACTGAAAACCTCCATCGCTTCTGCCAGTGTTTTGCTTTCGGCAATGTTCTTTCTGAACGAAGAGACAACGTTTTCAAGGATGCCTGGTGTATTATGCTCGAGATTTCCCAGTGCCGAAGACAGGCTGAAACCTGAAGACAGCAGAGTGGCGAGCTGCCTGTAGAAAGTTTTTTTATCGGGTGTCCCCCCTGCAAATATGTTTTGCGGCATCTCAACGGTCCTCTTTTGTGCCTTCCTGCAGTATTTCCGTCTCCCTTTCTTTATTGAATACCGAGTATATTACAGGGACGAGAAAAAGAGTTACAATCCCGGCCAGTAACAGTCCTCCCATTGCCGTTATGCCGAAAGGTTTCCACATTTCGCCGCCCGAACCCTTGCCAAGTGCCAGGGGCAGCATGCCGAATGTCGTTGTCAGAGACGTAATAAGCACCGGGCGCATGCGCCTGCTGCCGGCGGTCACTATTGCCTCGTGTACGTTCATTCCCCTCGACCTCAGGAGGTTTGTGTAATCCACAAGGACAATGGCGTTATTGACAACAACTCCTATGAGCATAATCATTGCCATGAAGGACATTATAGAGAATACCGAACCCGTGACAAGAGATGCCCAGATAACTCCTATAAAAGAAAAAGGTATGGAGAAAGAAATAATGAAAGGCGTCTTCAGGGATTCAAACTGGGCTGTCATCACCATGTATACGAACAATATCCCGAGAAGCAGAAGCCATGTCAGTTCTGCAAAGGATTCTCTCTGTTCCCGCACCTCGCCTCCCATTTCAACATTTATATTCTGGGGAATATCCAGTTTGCCGATGCCTTCTTCGATATCCTTCTGTATCTCGCTTATGGAACGTTTGTACGTATCGCACCCCACAATTATAATCCTCTGCCTGTTTTTCCTGTCTATCTGTACGGGGCCCAGTCCGAAATCTATGGAGGCAATATCCTGCAGTTGTATAGTGGTCCCCTGCCCGGTGGGCACAGGTATTTGGGATATCTTCGAGATGTCGTACCTGTCTTTTTCGGACAGCTGCACGAAAACGTCAAAATCGTCGTCTCCGTCCCTGTACCTGCTTGCTTCATAGCCGTAAAAATATGTCCTGAGGGTTTGGCCGGCTGCTGCCGTGTTGACTCCGAGATATTTTGCTTTTTCCCTGTCAAGCTCTATATGGAGTTCCATGCGGGGGTCTTTGAAAGAAAGCTGGGTATTGACTGCTCCCCTGACTTTTGAAACCAACTGTTTAACCTGCGAGGCCCACGTCAAAAGCGCGTCGAGGTCTTGCCCAGTCAGTTCCACCTCAATCTGCTGTCCCTGCTGCATCCCCCCGCCCATACCTCCTGATGTTGCAACGGAAAATCTTTCTACGCCGGGTATCTTTTTCATTTCTTCTCTTATGGCGTAAGCAATATCGTTTATATGTTTGGTTCTTTTGTTCTTCTCGGCAAATTTAACTTGAAATTGCCCTGAATTGGGCCCTGTTCCTCCTCCCATCATGGTTCCCATGCCTCCTTCCGACTCTCCTTCTGTCGCGTACCAGAAGAGCCTTTCGGGAGTTTTTGTATCTACTATTCTGCCCGTTTGCCGGAGAATTTTGTCCGTTTCCTCTATCCTTGAGGATTCATTCAGCGAAAATTTTATTTCAATCTCTCCCGTGTCAGACGAGGGGAAAAATTCGCTCGGCACAAACCTGCTCATGTAAATACTTGCGGCAAAAATGACGGACAAAGGAATCAAGACAAGAGGTTTATTGGCCAGGCAGAATTTCAGGAACTCCCTGTATTTGTTTTCCAGGCGGTTCAAAATGACCTCGCCTGCCGTGTAGAATCTTGAATCGACGTGTTTTTCAGGGTTGCCTGCCGGAACTGTTTTCAAAAGTTTCGATGCAAGCATGGGCGTGAGAGTAAGAGCTACAAAAAGGGATGCAAAAATGGTAATGCCTACAATAGAACCCAGCTGCCTGAAAAGAATGCCGGTTATCCCTGACGAAAAAACGAGAGGAACAAATACAATGACCGTTGTAAGGGACGAAGCGATTACGGCGCCGCCAACCTCTTTTGTCGCTTCTATGCTTGCCTTGACGGGGTCGTAACCTTCTTCGATATGGCGGGAAATATTCTCTATGATAACCACGGTATTGTCAACGACCATTCCTATGGCTATGGCAAGGCTCATGAGCGAGATGACATTGATGGAAAGATTGCCCGCAAAAAGGTATATGAAAGCGACAATAAGAGAAAAGGGTATGGTCATGGCTATTATCAGGCTTGTTTTCCACCTGCGCAGGAACAGGAAAGCTATCAGTATGACGAGAATTCCGGCGATTAACGTTGTGGATTTTAGGTTGTCTATAGTCATGACTATGAAGTCGGAAGAATCAAACGGAATGTCAATCTTGACGTCCGGCGGAAGGGAAGATTTTATTTTCTCGAGTGTTTTTCTTACGGCTTCAGAAACGGCTATGACATTTTCTCCAGACTGCCTCTGGACTACCAGTACGATTGCTTCGTCTCCGTTATGGTACGATTTTGCCGTTTCCTCTTCGAATGTATCCTTAACATCCGCTATATCCCCGAGAAAGACAGGGTTCCCCTGGTATGTTGTCAAAAGAATTTTCTCTATTGCCCCTGCTTTCTGAAATCTGCCTTTCATGCGCATAAAATAATTGCGCCTGCCTTCCTTGATTTTCCCCAGAGGAACATCTATGTTTTCTTCTGCAAGTCGCTGTATTACGAGGGAGGGAGGAATGTTGTATGCTTTTATCTTGTTCCAGTCGAGAATTACCTGTATCTGTCTTTTAAGTCCGCCGAACGAAGATATATTGCCGACGCCTTTGGTTCTCTGGAGAGGTGTCGTGATATTCCTGTCAACTATGTACTCAAGGTCTTTCCATGATTCGGAAGCGGAAATGGAAACGGCCATTACGGGAATCATTTCCGTAGACATCTTGAAAATGATGGGTTCCTCGCTGTCAGGGGCGTTCTTTTTAATTGTTCCCTTGGCAAGGTCGAGGTTGTTTCTTATGTCGGATGTTGCAACATCCAAATCGGCCCCCCAGTCGAACGTGCAGGTTACCATGGAAAGATTATCCTTGGAGACGGAATTCAATTCGTCAAGGTTCGGGACCGTAGACAGAGTATCTTCAAGTTCCCTGGTTATATCGCTTTCAACGTCGCTTGCACTTGCTCCCGGGTAAGGGATTATTACCGTGATAGCGGGCAATTCGATTTTGGGAAGCATTTCTATCGGCAGTTTTATCGTGGCCAGTATGCCAAGAAGCAGTATGCCCAAAAAGACCATCAAGGTTGCATAAGGCCTTTTTACCGTCAGTTCAGATATAACCATTTTTGCCGTCTTCCTTTATCTTTGCGAGGGCTTTATCACCCGTTTAATAAGAAACTTTCACCTTTTTCCCTGTTTCAAGAATACCCTGAGAAGATACGACGACAGAATCTCCCTCTTTCAACCCTTTTGTTATCTCCGCCATTCCTTCCCACGTATCCCCTATTTCCAGGTATGTTTTCTCCACAGTGCCGTCTTCTATCTTGAAACAGTAATAATTTCCGCTTCCCTGCATTTTCATAAGAGCGTCGAGAGGCAAAGCAAGAATTGCCCTTTTGCCCGTTTCTATGACGGCCCTGGTGAATAAACCTGGTTTTAAACGGAAAGAAGGATTGTCGACAAGAATCTCGACTTTTGTCGTCCTGGTTACAAAATCAGTAACAGGCATTATTTTTTCAATCTTCCCGCGAAACACTACTCCCTGGTAAACATCTGTTTCAATTGACACGTTCTGTCCGTGCCTTATTTTTTTTATATCTGTCTCTCCTATGGGAACAATTATTTTTACCTTTGATATGTCGATTATTTCTGCCAGCGGAGAAGACTTGCTCATGCTGCTTTCCGTAACAAGCTCGCCTTCATCAATGAACTTTTTGGAAACAATGCCGGACATGGGTGAAAATATTCTTGCATCTCTCATTTTTCTCTTTTCCATCTCGAGCTGTTTTTCCAGGCCCAGTATCCTTTCTTCGGCCGCCCTGTAGAGCGTTTCAGTGTCCTCAAATCTCTTTGGAGCCACGGCGCCTTCCTCCGCAAGCCTTTTGTACCTGTTGTAATCCTGCCTGATATTTTCAAGCTGGTATTTCTGGGCATTTATTTCGCTTTCAACCTGCTCGATTCTCAGCTGCCTCTGCTGGCTTTCAATAACTGCGACAAGGCTTCCCTTTTCAATTAACGCGCCCTCTTTTATCGCCAGTTTCTCCAGTATTCCCGATACTTCGGGGTAGATAACAATCGTTTTCAGTGGCTCTATGTTGCCCACTGCCGTTATCCTCTCCTTCATTTCTACGGTTATGGCTTTTTCTGCAACGACAGAAATCGTTTCATCCTCAGTTATTTCATTAAAAGAAGGTTTGTTTTCCGCTTTCTTCTTTAGGGCAAATGCCCTGAATAAGAGCAATATTGCCAGCACTACTGCCAAAAGTATAAGATATTTCGCTTTTTTCATTGTTTTCTCCTATCCGCCGAGTTGAAAACCCGGGCAATAAAAACCTTATTCCATGAGCCGGCGAAGAATCTGCGCCTCCGCCAAGAATTCTTTTACGTCCATCTCTTTTATCAGGTTTACTCCCCTGCTTGCCCTTATCCGTGCAAATTTGCTTCCCCCGAAAAAATCTCTTCCGAGAATCTTCTTAATGGAGGACCCCTGTTCAACCATTATCTTCTGCGCGAGCTCTGAAAACAATCCGTCGTATTCCGGACTCGGGAATGATGCGGTTTTTTGGGAAGAGAAACATATCTGGAACGCGCTTTTCAATATTGCAAGGGAATTCATGGATACGGGCACGTATATATTGGCATCTGCCGGATGGAACCTCTGCCAGACATTCCTGTAGCCCCATATCTTAAGATTTTTCCCCCTTTCCTGGGAATATCTTTCCACTGCACTGGCAATTATCTGCAGTACCTTGTAATGCGTATCCGGGCCCGTGCTTTCCGGGTCAAAAGCCACGGTTACGATATCCGGCTGCAGTTTTTCAAGTATTGCAAGGAAAGGCTTTACGTCTCTATGCCACTCGGGTTTGGGAGTGAAGATGTCACCGGTGTAAAATCCAAGACGCAGGTGGTATATATTATCGCAGCTGAAACCCAGGTGCGCCCAAAGAAGCTCTTCTTCCCATTCTCTTATCATGCCTTTTATCATCTGGATTTCGCGGATGTCTTTCTTGCCGGGGTAGGATTTGAGCAAATTTTTTTTCAGTTGCTCTGTTATCTGCATAACCTCTTTCTTGTCCTGCGAACCGGCAATTTCTGCAATGTTTCTGAAAGTCCTCCGGGCTTCTGCCTCTTTCTTCATTTCAATGCTGTCTGCCGCCACTCCGTCAAGGTATTGATACACGTCCCTGTTTTTTGCAACGGTATTGCGGGGGCTGAAATAATCCTTTTCAGCCAGTAGCTTGTTTAACAGTCCTTTTGCTGTAAAGCATTGAAGGTTTTCAAGCATGGATAAAGTGTAAGAATTGGTTATGGAAGTGAAACCGCTGGTAAGAGTGGCGAAGAAATGAAAGTTTGTGGGCTGTCTTACCAGGTGAAGTATGTAGGGAAGGTATCCCAGCATAATGTCGTCATGGTGCGGGGCAGTGTGGAGAAATGTAACATTCTCGACATTATGGACACCCCTTTCAAGCCTTTTTGAATAATTTTCCCGTATCCTTTCAGCAAGGGATTCAAGATTGAATTGACCGTTTTTGGACAGGAGAATTGCACCGTTCACATCTTCCTGAAGGTCCTTGAGCGTGACGTTATTGATATTTTTATTCAATTTTGCGGTAATGTCTGTCAGGATTTTTTCCTGTTCCCGAAAGGGAATTTCCTCATGCATTTCCAGCCTTGCTTTTTTTCTTCCTGTCAGCATGGATGCCGCACCTGCCGTTATATAGAACCTGGCTCCCTGCCTTTTATGCAGACAGGTTGCGGGATACATTATGGAGGGTTCATCTTCCATGCTGTGCTTTATAACGCTTGCCTTGCTTTCTCCGGCGGCCATGACTATTGCCGCAACAGAAGGATTTTTTGTTATCGTGGAAAGTCCCATGGTAAGAACGGCTTTATTTCTTGACATTTCCATGCCGCCCATGTCCAGGGCTGAAGCTGCCGCGGTTTCATAGTTTATGTTTATTACCCTTGTAATTGAATTGTGGTCGGAACCTCTTATGTTGAACGCAATATGACCGTCAGGTCCTATTCCTCCCAGGAAAAAACCTATCCCTCCGAGCTCTTCTATCCTGTTTTCGTATTCCATGGCGAAACTGTCTATGGCGTAGAGAGCTTTCTGCTGGTGAAGTTCCGTTTGATTCTTCGGACTGCGGAACCTGAGGGAAAGGTCGGCCTTGCCGTCAGGAAAGATATCTCCGAGATTCTTTCCCGCAGGCGCTCCTGTTCTCCATGTATCCATAAGAATGCATTTTTTGGGGTCAAAACCGAAATCTTTTATGTAAAAAGTCTTGATATAGTGGGTAAAGCTATTTTCCCTGGCGGGGTCAATAGGGTAAAATTCGTCTATCTGTATGAACCAGTAGGATTTCATGTCAGGTTTTCTTGACGGGTCAATGGACCAATGTTCAAGTTCTTTCCTTGTTTCCTTATTATTCCAGCCGGACAAGAAATACCTGCTCCATCTCAGGAAGTGTTCGGGCGTTTTCCCCGTAGGAAGGGATATCACTCCCTCGGGGTTCAGCAAAAGCCATTCCATGAAACGAAGGGCCGCAATTTTGCCAAGCAATGGAAAATTTGGGACTTCTACGGCCTTTATTTTTTCATGCGGGTCATAAAGAAGTTTTTTGCCGAATTTTCTCGCAGCGAGTTTTTCAAACTCTGACGAGTTGTTATAATTTCTCATGGGGAAATATTATAACATAATAATTACGTCTTATAAACATTGCAAAAGAAACAGGATGTGCAGATGAGATTTGACTGGCGTCTTTTTAAGTTATATAGTATTTCCTGTGCAGAAGCGGCTGTTTTGACTGCCTTTGAAAAAAACGGCAGATTCCGGCAGAATCCCGTGAGGCAATAGGAGGAATTCGTGAAAAACAACAAGAATTATCCCGTGCTTAAGGAATATCTCGTGGGCAAGTATATAATAGGCATTGCAGATAATATGGGGCCGCGCATACTTAAGTTTGCTTTTAAAGACTGTCCTGAGAAAAACCTTTTCGGGATATTGCCTGGTTTCGGCATGGAGACAGAGGAAGGATTATGGCGGATTCATGGTGGTCACCGGCTTTGGACGGCCCCTGAAGAAACCCCCCGCTCTTATTCCCTGGACGACAAACCTGTGAGGGTAGATGCGAAAAAGGAATATATAAAGATTTCCGGGAATACAGAAATACAGAATTCTGTACAGAAAGAGATAGTTGTAAGGAAGTCCGGCCGGGCTTCCATCGAAGTATTCCACGTGATAAAAAATACGGGCAGATGGACCATTCAACTTGCCTGCTGGGCGCTGACCGTCATGAAAAAGGGAGGATTTGCAGTACTTCCCATAAAAAGGGGGAAGAAGGGACTTCTTCCTGACAGGAGGATTGTCCTGTGGCCTTATACGGATATTTCAGACAGCAGGATTGTAATGGAGAAGGATTTTATCTTTCTCAGGCAGGATGAAAAAGTTTCTGCTCCCTGCAAGATAGGAATTTCGGCAAATCCTTCCTGGACGGCGTACTGGGCTGATGGAATGCTTTTTGTCAAAAAGTTTGTCCCGGAGCAAGGAATATGCCCCGATTACGGCTGCAGCGTGGAAGCCTACACAAACTCTGAGATGCTCGAGCTGGAAACCCTCGGAACAATGAAAAGCCTTGAACCGGGACAGTCAGTGCAACATAGAGAGATATGGAGCATCCTCAAGATGCCGAGCCTTATCCCTTCCCAGGCAGATTTGGAGAAGAAGCTGGGGAAAAGATTTTGCGGCTGATAGTTGGAGTTGATGAACAGGCAATAAGCAACTGACCTTTCTTTACTGCGCCCGCGGATGCGCCTTGTTGTAGAACTCCCTCAGCCGTTCCACCGTAATATGGGTATAAATCTGGGTGGTCGTTATCCGTTCATGCCCGAGCAGTTCCTGCACCGTTCGCAGGTCAGCCCCCCTGTCGAGAAGATGTGTTGCAAAAGTGTGCCTGAAAGTGTGCGGAGTAATATCCCTGTTTATTCCCGCTTTCCGTGCATATTTCCGCACAAGCCTTTCAACGCTCCTGCTTGTGAGAGGTTTGCCGTATTTGTTGAGAAAAAGCCTTTCTTCTTTTCCGTAAGGCCTTTTCTCCATATAAATCATAAGGGCGTCCATTGCAGGTTTTCCCACGGGCACGATTCTCTCTTTCTTGCCTTTTCCGCTGACCCTGGCCAGTTCCTCGACTATGTTGATATCTTTTTTCCTGAGAGCCGTAAGTTCGCCAACCCTTATGCCTGTCGAATAGAGAATCTCGAGAATCGCCCTGTCTCTGAGAACCTGCCATGTCCTACCAGAAGGCGCATTGAGAATTTTAACCATTTCTTCGAGAGTGAGAAACAGGGGCAGCC
>DAOQVZ010000031.1:16723-20946 GCA_035341815.1 bacterium | reverse complement strand
AAAACAATTCGAAAACATAGCCCGGTTTGACACAACGGGGATAAACAGAGTAAAGGAGCAGTTTAATGGAAAAAGGCACGATAATCAAAGTTAGCGGCCCCCTCGTACAGGCAGAAGGGATGGAATCGTCAAGGATGTACGACGTAGTGAGAGTCGGGGAAGCCAGGCTTGTGGGGGAAATAATAAGGATGGAAGGAGACGTCGCTTCTATCCAGGTCTACGAAGAAACGGAAGGGCTTAAAGTCGGGGACCCTGTTTTTGAAACGGGGGAGCCTCTCGTAGTAGAACTCGGGCCCGGACTTCTGAAAAACATCTTTGACGGCATCCAGAGGCCGCTGTCCAAACTTGAAACAAAGGGAGATTTTATATTGAGGGGACTCGAAATGCCTTCTTTAGACAGGGAAACAAAATGGAAATTTACTCCTCGTGTAAAAAAGGGCGACATCCTGGAAGGAGGAGATGTTGTAGGAGAAGTTCAGGAAACCCCTCTGCTTGTTCACAAAATAATGCTGCCCCCCATGATGAAAGGCGAAATAACGGATATAAAAGAAGGCGAGTTTACAGTTGAGGAGGCAATCGGCAAAATCAGCACTGGAAACGAAGAAAAAACCTTTTCCCTCATGCAGAAATGGCCCGTCCGCCAGAGAAGGCCCGTTAAAAGCAAGCTTCCTCCCGACCAGCCCCTTGTTACAGGGCAGAGGGTCATTGACACTCTTTTCCCCGTAATGAAAGGCGGAACAGCCTGTATTCCCGGACCCTTTGGCTCGGGCAAAACCGTTGTACTTCATCAAGTTGCCAAGTGGGCGGACACGCAGGTTATCGTTTATATCGGGTGCGGAGAGAGGGGTAACGAGATGGCGGACGTCCTGATAGAGTTCCCCGAACTCAAAGACCCGTCTTCAGACAGGCCTCTGATGGAAAGAACCGTCCTGATAGCCAACACTTCAAACATGCCTGTCGCCGCAAGGGAAGCTTCCATCTATACAGGCATAACCATGGGCGAATACTTCAGGGACATGGGATACTCCGTTGCACTTATGGCAGACTCCACAAGCAGGTGGGCGGAAGCCCTGAGAGAGATTTCCGGAAGGATGGAGGAGATGCCCGGTGAAGAAGGATATCCGGCTTACCTGGGAACAAGCGTTGCGTCCTTCTACGAAAGGGCAGGAAAAATATCGTGCATGGGGCAGAAAGAAAAAACAGGCTCCCTGTCGGTCATCGGGGCGGTAAGCCCTCCGGGCGGCGATTTGACAGACCCCGTCGTGCAGATGACCCTGAGGGTTGTCAAGGTCTTCTGGGGCCTTGACGACAGGCTCGCATACCAGAGGCATTTCCCTGCCATCAACTGGCTCACAAGCTATTCCCTGTATGAAGACAATATCAGGGATTTTCTTGAAAAAGAAATTGCCCCCGATTTCATTCAGAACAAGAAGGAAACGCTTTCAATACTTGAAAAAGAATCCGAACTGAATGAGATAGTAAGGCTGGTAGGAATGGAGACACTGTCCGCACAGGACAGGCTATTGCTGGAGACGGCCCGTTCCATAAGGGAAGATTTTCTCCACCAGAGCGCTTTTGACGAAAGGGACGCTTACACCACTCTCAAGAAGCAATACAGGATGCTCAACTCGATTCTCCTGTTCCACCGCCTTGCAGGCAAAGCTATAGAAAAAGGCGTCCTGGCGGAAGAAATACTGGATATGCCCGTGAGGCAAAAAATTGTAAACGCACGGTACATATCTCCCGAAAACCTTGCGGATTTTGACAAAACGGACGCAGAGATAACCGGCGCCTTTGCCATGGAGAAGAATACTACTGCCGGGTAAAACAAGCAACAGCCGCCTGTCCCGCTGAAATAGACCCGTCGTTGGAAGGCAGCCTGCCATGCCTGTACACCTTGAATCCATTCTCGGAAAGGCTCTCGCAGGTTTCGTTTAGAAGGAAAGAATTCTGGAAAACTCCTCCCGAAAGAACCGCTGCAGAAATATTTCTTTCTTCCTTTATTCTTTTACATATTGCTGTAACCATGGCGGCTATTCCACTGTGGAACCTGCCTGATATAAACCCGCAGTTTTTCCCTCTTTCCAAATCTTCCACTACCTGCCTGATAACGGGAAAAGGATCTATGACAATGCCTTTTTTCCCCGCAGCCGGCTTCAGTCCAAACATATAAGGAGCCGCCGAAGTTTTCCCCGCAGCCATTTCAAGCTCCACGGCAGCCTGTGCGTCGTATGAAATCTCGTAACGCAGGCCGAGGATGGCGGCAATCCCGTCAAAAAGCCTCCCCATGCTCGAGGCTCCGGGGCAGTTTATATTCCTGCACAGCATCTCTTTTACGAAACGTATTTTTGAGCCTTCAATCCCGCTCAACAGGGGAACGTCCGTACCTGCGAATTTGTCCCCGAAAGCACCGAAAAGATATGAAAGCCCGGTTCTCCATGTCTCCTTTACCGCCGCGTCCCCTCCGGGCAGGGGGATATATTCAAGCCATGCCATCCTTTCAAACCCCGCATAGTCGGCAACCATGAACTCGCAACCCCTGATATCGCCTTCTTCTCCGTATCCCGTTCCGTCTAAAGCAACGCCTATAACCTTCTGCTGGGGCAGACCGTTATCCGCCATGCAGGAAGCTATGTGGGCATGGTGGTGCTGTACCCCTATAGCAGGGATGCATTCTTTTGCCGACAGCTCTTTCGCAAACCTCGTTGAAGCATAGTCGGGATGAAGGTCATGGGCAATTACCATGGGAGCGAAATTGAACACTTTCCTGAAATGTTCATAAGTGTCCCTGTAAAAGCCGAACGATGCCATGTTGTCAAGGTTTCCGGTATACTGGCTTGTGATAATACTGCTTCCCGTTCCCATTGAAAAAGAATTCTTTTCATTGGCCCCGGCGGCAAAAACGGGTTCTTTGAATAAAAAGGGAGTTTTAAACGGTTCGGGAATATACCCCCTTGCCCTGCGTACCATGTGAATTTTTTTGTCAAACCTCTCTATCCTGGCGACAGAATCGTCGCAGCCGGTTACTATTTCCCTGTTGTGTGAAAGGATATAATCAGCTATCACGGGCAGCTTCTCAAGGGCCTCGCTATCCTTGTATATAATCGGCTCATCGGCTATATTGGCGCTGGTGGCAACTATCGTGCTGAACCTACCGCAATAAAAGAGCATGTGGTGTACGGGAGCATAAGGAAGGAAAAAACCGAGGTATTTATTGCGGGGAGCTATTTCTTCCGGCAGGCGGCAGGTCTCCTTTTTTCTGAGTATGACGACAGGCGCCCTCCACGAAGCAAGAAGTTTTTTTTCCTGCATGTTGACCGTGCAGAAAGAAGAAACAGTCTTCATGTCCCTTGCCATCAGGGCAAAAGGCTTATCCCCCCTTCTTTTTCTTGCCCTCAGGGTTTTTACAGCATCCCTGTTGCCGGCTTCGCAAACCAGGTGGTACCCGCCTATTCCCTTTACTGCAACGATATGCCCTTTTTCTATAAGCGAAGCCGCTTCTTTTACAGCATCAAATCCCGCGTTCCCCTTTTTCCCCTTCCCGTCAAACAGGCTGTACTCGGGCCCGCATGCAAAACAGCAGTCGGGCTGGGCGTGGAAACGCCTGTCGAGCGGATTGACATACTCGGCGTAACAATCGGGACACATCAGGAACCTGTACATGGAGGTGTTTTCCCTGTCATATGGCAGTTTTCTGGTGATGGAAAACCGGGGGCCGCAGTTTGTACAGTTTATGAAAGGAAAAAGATGCCTTCTGTCATCCGGTGCAAAAAGCTCTTCCAGGCACTCTTTGCAGACAGCTATATCGGGAGAAATTTCCGTCCGGTTTTCTACCGGCACGGGATTAACGAAGCTTTGCTCTATCCTGAATCCCTTTTCCTTCAAGGGTGTTATGTAGAAAACAGAAAGATAGCTAATGGCAGAGTGTTCCGGAGAATGGTACTTCAGCGTATCAAGAAACTCCTTTATATCTGCAGAATCTCCCTGTGCCTCGATATATACTCCCTGCGGGGTATTGCAGACAAACCCGGAAAGGCGTTTTTTGAGCGCATTCCTGTAAACGAAAGGCCTGAAACCCACTCCCTGCACCCTGCCCTCTACGGAAACCGCCGCCCTTTTTCTATCTTTTCTGTATCCCATTTTAATACCAACGAAATAAATAGCTTGACATAATCTCTTGACCTGGACTCTCTCTCCGGCGCACCTTAAAAGGTGCGGCTACC
>DAOQVZ010000031.1:0-16623 GCA_035341815.1 bacterium | reverse complement strand
GGTCCTTGTCGCCCCGAACCACCTGAGTTCCTTTTCTCCCTCGTAATCATCGTTTATGACAAGCAGGTTGCCGCAATCAAGCTCGTTGGCGGCTTTCATGAGGGATTTTTCCTCTTTTTCCTGCGCCTGTATGTCGGCAAGATTCCAGCATACCTGTATGAGCTGGTTAATTTCCGCTCCCTTTTTCAGTACAAAATCAACCTCCTGCTGAAGGGGGTGTTTCCAGTAATAGACCTTTGCGCCACCGTCCATCTCGTCTTTTTTCAGCTTCACGGCCACCGCATTTTCATAAAGGGTTCCCGTATCGTCTCCCGTCCTGAAAGCCTTCGCCTTTATGAAGCCGTTGTCCACGCAGTAGATTTTCTTGTTGGAGCTCACGCTCTCCTGCATCCTGAATGAAAACCTGTGTATCCTGAAAAAAAGGAAAGACTCCTCAAGGTACTGGAGATATTTCTCCGCTGTATGGACGCTCCTGCATCCTGTTATCTTGCTCAACGTGTTGTATGAAAACTCCCTGCCGGTGTTTGACACGAGGTATACGGCAAGGTTTTCTATCGCGGGCACGATGCGTATCCTGAACCTGCTGATGATATCCTTGTATATGATGGAATTGAAAAGGGTGGAAAGATAGTCTTTGCGGTCAATCTGTTTAGTGAGCGGCTCGGGATATCCCCCGCAGGCAAGATAATCGGACAGTTCTGCCTTCATCTCGCTGGAAGTCTGTTCTTTTTCCCCGCTTTCAGCCTTGAGGAATTCGGCAAAGGAAAAAGGGAATATGTTGATAAGCATGTGCCTGCCTGTCAAATGGGTAGAAAGTTCGCTGCTCAACAGGTTTGAGTTGCTGCCCGTGATGACAAGGTTGTATCCCTGCCTCTGGAGGCGGTTTACGAAAAGCTCCCATTTGGAAAGGTTTTGAATCTCGTCAAAAAGAAGATAACGGGGATTGCCGTAAAGGGAAGAAAGGGCGTTGATTATATCGTCGTAATTCTTCGTATCAACCAGTTTTTCGTCATCAAAATTCGCATAACCGAACTTTTCCCCCGACCTTTCAAGCATGTTGAAACCGAGAAAGGACTTGCCCGCCCGCCTGGGTCCCGTAATAACCTTTACCAGGTCGTTGGCAAGCGGGGTTTTATAATCCGTACTGCGCTCGACAAACTTCTCATCCCTTCTCCTTTCCAGTTCCCTCTTCTGAAGAAGAAGTATGTCCCTTATCATTTTTTCACCCTTTTATTAATCATAATGCACAAATTTATCAACTTTCTTGTATTATACTGCGGAATAATCGGCAAGTCAACCCACGGTTGGACGGAGGACGGTCCTTCGTTTTTTCATTATCCTGAACATAAGCTTTTTGTCACCATGAAAAGTTTGTGCTCAGGGTCTGCTGTTGAGATCCTGAATAGAAGCATTTCAGGATGACAAACCTAACTGATTTTTGTCACCCTGAACTCGTTTCAGGGTCTCGTGTTTAGTGTAGCGGTGACATTTATGCTACGAACGGACGAAATACCGTGCGATGAATTGCTTGTGCCGTAATGTTCCGGTATTTATCCCGGGCGTCTCCGGGGCCCGCTACAAAAGGCACCTCTTTCTACAGACGGAGGACGGTCCTTCGTCAAAGTCTAATTTGTTACAAAGCAATAAGTTCCTGTATCTTGGAAATAATCTTATTTTCTTTGCCCCGGGGTACCAACAGAGGGACAAATTCACAATCGAGACTTTTTGCCATCTTAGCTATTCTTGAAATTGTCGCAGACTGAATTCCACCTGCGCTCAAATCCCGGGAGATGTTACTCTTGGCTGTACCCATGGCCTTTGCCAGTTGAGAGAAGGTCCATCCTTTTTTTTCCATTGCGTTAAGAACCTGCACTTCCAGTTCAAATACAGGATATTCTTTCTCAAATGTTTCATGGAACTTTCTGTCGGCCATTTTCTTCTCAAAAAGACTCTTATTCTTTTTCACTTGAAAACCCCCCATTTCCCCTCACCTTAATCCTCTCCCCAAGGGGGAGAGGGAAGGGTGAGGGGGGTATTTTCATTCCCTTTTGTGCCTGCCTGTTTTGGCGGCGGGCATAATCGTTTCCATTTGATAGGTTATCATAAATGATATCTCGTGCCAAGTCTTTTGTAAGTATCCGAAGTCCCCGTTAATTTTATCTGAAACTTCCCTTCACCCTCGCCTTAGAATAAAGTTTCTTGTAGCGGTCTGATTTATCAGACGGCTTTAGATGTCCTGCAGCCCCCTCACCCCAACCCTCCTTCGCTAAAGTATACCCGCTGAAGCTTTAGCGAAAGCTGGCTGCAGCGAGAATGACCTCTCCCCAGTGGGTAGAGGAAGTTTGAAACCAAGGATGTGCCATAAATGGTTTATCCCGTTAGGGACACCGCTACAAAAAGCTCTCTGGTAACTGGTAGCCGCAGGCTTCAGCCTGCGTTCTACAAAATACGCAATGAAGGGACACCGTATCAAGAATGTTCAATACGGGGATAGAGGGATTCGAGAGACTGCTGGATTGAGATGGTATTTGAGAGGGCGGAGGCGATTTTGCAGTAGTGGATGATATCTTCGTAAGAGAGGGTTCTTCCTTTCCTGTCCTTGAGCCACTTTTCCATGACCCGGTAGCCGCCCACCTGGTAGAGCCAGGCATCTTTTTCCACGCCCTCGAAATATTGGGAGGCGTTGATATATACGCGCTTTTCCTTCTCGCTGTAGGAAAGTTTTTCCACCCTGTTTTCCCCATTTCCCTGGAACCTTGCGAAGGGATTGTCCAGTTCGGTAGATTTCAGGAGGTGGAGCTCCACCAGTTTTTTGCCGAGCCCGCCCGCCTCCATAAAGAGGGCGTAATCCTTTGTGAAGGGGATGCGGGGGAAGTCTATCTTCAGAAACTCGGCGTATTTCCTGCGGTACGTTTCCGAATAAAGTACGGCGTAGATGTAGTAAAAGATATCCTCGGGAGACGGCTTTTCCCCGTAGGTTTCCGAGAGGGATTTAATAAGTTCCGGGCTGATATTGGGAACCTTCTCTCCCTGCCCTTCAGGATACAGGTAGAGAGGAAAATGATAATTCCCTTCCTTTGTTTTATTTGATACCACACATGACTCAGATATCTTGTCCGAAATAAAAGCGTGATAGAATCCTGCTATTGATTGTTGCTTTGAAACTAGCAGAGCTATATTCTTTACAAACATATTTCTCATTATCATCTTACGAACTCTATCAACAACTCTTTCGTGATACAAGATCCATCTGGTATCAAATGGCCTATATAAAACTTCCGTGAAATAATAATCTAAATTTTCATCTTTTGATAAGCTTTTTCGCGCTACAGATAATGCCCATCCTTTTGTTTCTTTCAAATTTAAGCTCTGTTTAATAAATTCGTCTTGTATTGATAAATTTCTAAAAATATCCATTCGTCTTTGTAAATCTTTTTTATTAAAGTCAATAACAAGATTATCTCTATGTGTTTGTATTGAAAGAGAAGATCTCTTGAATATTTCATTTATTTTCAAAAATTTGTCGTATCCTGCCAAAAGCTTTTCGTCCCTCGGCACAAAGAGATAATATCCGGATTTAGGGGAGAGTTTTTTCCATTTAACTGTTTTTATGTCTTTTTCAAGGAGTTGTTCGTACTTCTCTTCCCTCAGTCCCCAGAGCTCCGAATGGAAAACAGAACAGCCCTTCTCCCCCTTCTTCTTGACAAAGAGGGCTACTGCCACGCCCTGCCTGATGTCAAAAACATTCTCGTCTTTACCGCCGTCGGGACATACCTCTTTTTTCAGGCTGTTGCCATGCAGGTCAAGGATATATATGCTGTTGAATGTCTTCATCAGGGACTGCCTCATGCCCCTGAAGGTGGGGTTGTCAAGGTACCCGTGGTTGGTTATAAACCCGAGCAGTCCTTCACCGTCCTGCTCTATCTTCCACTGGGCAAACCTTATGAATTTCACATAGTCGTCCTGCAGCCACTTGGGGTTTTTCTCGCCGAGCGGCTTGCCGTCAACCTGGAAATATTCTTTTATCTCCCTTGATATCCATTCTCCCCTGTTTAACGAGTGGCCCGAATAAGGGGGGTTGCCCAGTATGGCGAGTATGGGGGTGCGGCTTTTTACCTCTCCGGCTAAGTGGGACTCCTTTGTCAGCGAAACCAGCCCGGGGATGGAAACCTCTTCCGGCTCGTCGGTCTCGAGGGTATTGGCAAGGTAGAGCCTGAACCTTTCGTCTTTCTCCATGGGGCAGCCGAGCTCTTCCAGCAGAAAAGAGAGCTTGAGATGTCCCACGGCATAGGGCGCCATCATGAGCTCAAACCCGTAGAAGTTTTCAAGCACGTGGCGCTTTACGAAATCCCTTTTCCCTCCTGAACCGTACTGACTTGAAAAATTTTCAACCGAGAGCCTGACGGCTTCCGCCAGAAAGGTGCCTGTGCCGCAGGCGGGGTCCAGCACGGTCACTCCCCGGGAGGCAAAGCCCGACTGCCTGTCGAACTCTTCCCTGAGGAGGATGTCAAGAGAACGGACTATGTAAGACACGACGGGCACGGGGGTGTAATATACTCCCCGCTTTTCCCTTTCGGCCGGGTCGTACTGGGCAAGAAACGTCTCGTAAAAGTGTATGATGGGGTCCGCTCCCTTGCCCTCGCTGTAAAATTTATGGAGAATTTGTTTCACGTCGGCGGCGGCAAGAACACCCGAAATGTCGTCTACCGTCCACTCCATCTGGGCGGGCAGTCTGCCGAGAGAGACGAACTGGAACATCTCCTTCAATATGCCTATCGTTTCGGGGATGTATTCAACGGCAGTTTTCCTGTTGAACCCGTTTTCGCACCTTGTTCTCGCGGCAAAAAGCCCGTAGGCAATGGTCTGGCTGTAAAGGTCCGCAAAGTCGTCCTTGTCCAAACCGGTAATAAGGTATTTTTTGAACGCCTCGTAAAACCCCGTGAGAAACCCGCCTTTCTTACCTTCTTCTTCTTTAAGCTCTTCGGCAACCACCTCTTCTTTCAAAAAACGGGTCCTTTTCGCCAGTTCAACAGCAAGGGTTTTTGCCGTGTATGTACGTGGAAGGGAGAACGAGAAGAATTTTTCCAGAAGGCACAGGAATTCTTCCGTGTTTTCCGCCGGCGGGACGGTCCTGAGCCGGTGGATGATGAACGGCCGGGCGATGCTCACCCTGTCTATGAGCTGGCCGTTGCGGTACAAACGGAACTCAAAGAAGTTTGTCAGCACAAGGTTGGGAAAGGTTGAGAGGTACCGTCTCAGCTGTCCGGTATCCTCTATGGCATCGAGATTGCTCTCGGTCGGTTTTTTTGCTTCTATGTAGCCGACGATGCTCTGCCTGCCGTCCCATACCCTGAAATCCGGGTTGCCAGCCTCGGTTTTCTTGGGCAGGGTGGTTATATGTATATTCTTCCTGTCCATGGAAGAGGCATATTCCTGCAGGAATGATTCGAGGCAGGAGTAGTAGCTCTCTTCCCTGGTATCGCCATGGCGGGCGGCATCAAATATCTTCTTTATATAATTTTTTATCATCATGAAGATTGCAGGCTAAATAACAAAGCCATTTACCGGATTCTTTATTTATTGAACAAAAGCCATTTCCAGAGGGGTGTCACCTTAACCTTTTTACCTTTGATATTTTCTTCACCCTCAGTTTCCTCGGTTATTATTGAGGCTTTATCCACTTTCAATTCTTCCATCGCCCTGGCAAGGCTTCTCATTTCCCTGTTGCGCGTTTTCTCGTGGCTCATGTTCCAACAAACCTGTATCAGCTGATTTACCTTAAGACCGTCTTTTACCACAAAATCCACCTCCCGATGACGGATATCTTTCCAGTAGAATATATCCAGAGCGGAATTTATCACCTGCCTTCTCTTAAGTTCCATGAAAACGGCATTTTCAGCAAGCCTTCCCATATTGTCGGAAAATCTGAAACCCACAACGTTGGATAACCCGGTATCCACTGCGTAGATTTTCCGGGGGCTTTTTTCCTGCTCTCTGACCTTGAATGAAAAACGTTTTAGGGAAAAAGTAAGATACGCCTGTTCGCTGTAATCGGTATAATTTTTTACCGAGGTGACAGACATTTCAAGCGAACGTTCTATGGATTTAAACGTGAAAAGAGAAGAAGCGTTGGAAAGGTAATATTTAATCATTGAGCGCAGGGATTGAGACTTCCTGATATTGAAACGCCTCAAGAGGTCTTTTGTTACAACGTCCTCGAAATAGGTTAACAGTATTTCTTTTTTCTGCCCGGACAGCGCAACCTCGGGGAAAGAGCCGTATTCAAGATATTTTCTCAACAAACCCTTTATTCCAATTTCTCTGCCTGCAATGTCGGGCGGCGTTTTAATCTCAATGCCGTTAAACAGCAGGAACTCGGTGAATGAAAGGGGAAACACGGTCATGTCAAGGTGTCTGCCGGTCAGCAGCGTTCCCAGTTCTCTGCTCAAAAGTTTTGCGTTTGACCCGGATATCATAATCTTTGCGAGTGAAAGTTCATGCATCTTTCTGACCCATTTTTCAAACCCGTCTATTTCCTGAATTTCATCGAGAAAAAGAACGGGGGTATCTGAAGGCGAGATAAATTCCCTGTAAGCTGAAAAAAGCTGTTCCAGAAGAGAAACTCCTGATTCCACAAAACGCGGGTCTTCAAAATTCACATGCATTATATTTTTGGCGGCATACCCCTTGTCAATCAAGCTCTTTGCCATTTGCCGCATGATAAATGATTTGCCCGCCCGCCTGGGGCCTGTTATCGCAACCACGTGATTTGATGAAAAGAGGTTTTCAAGACGGTCTATGTAAGAGTGCCTGGTAATGCCTGTCTGAAGTTCTTTATTCCAAAAATTCCAGTCATTGAGTATCTGAATTATCTCGTTTTTGTCCATATAGCATCACTATAAGTAACAGGATTTGCAAATTTTGTTATTTATATCAAAAATATACCCCAAAATTGCATATCTGTCAATGGTTTTTGTCACCCGGCGCCTTTCATGAACCTGCGGATATCCTCATGGGTACCCGCAAATCCCCATTCCACGATGTCTTTTTTCAAGATAAATATTACCCTTACCTTCAAGCCTACGCGCAGTTCCCACAGAGACGCGAAAAGTTTTTTCAATCCCAGTCCGGCAGGGATATCATGTTTTTCAAACGCATCCACCAGCTGCAGCAGGGATTTTTTTACCCGCTCTTTTTCTTCTTCTGAAAGTTTCCCATAACCCTTTTCAAAAGAGGACAGTTCCCTGTAACGCACTATAGTTTCTCCAGCCGTTTCTTATACTCTTCCGCCTTCATAATCCTGCCGCGGGTCTGTTTTTTCAACGCCTTTTCCAGAAGGGCTGTCTCGTCCGGAGAAAATTTTTCTTCCACCACGAGGGGTTTTATGACTATGCTGGAGCCTTCGGCATCCACTCTCACGTACTCCCCGACCTCGCAGGAAATCTTAGCACGCACGTCCTCCGGTATCGTCACCTGGTATTTTTCCCTTATTTTTACTATTCCCATAAACTCTCCCTGATAAAAGTTTTATCGTATTGCCGTATTACAGTATTATTTTAATGCAAAACATCCGGCATGTCAATATGGGGTCTCAATGTCAAGGTGGATGAGAAGAGCATTTTCAACGCGGCGGAGTTCTTCCCCGGACAGGAATCCTGTTTTCTTCACCAGTCTCCGCTTGTCCACAGTCCTGACCTGGTTGCATTTCACTTTGGATTTTGACAAAAGTCCGGTTGTTTCTGATTCAAGAATGGTTTCAAAAGGATACGCCCTTGCGATATTTGACGTGACAGGCAGAACTGTAACTGTCTGCGCATACTGGTTGTTTACATTGTTGGAAATAATTACGGCGGGCCTTGTTTTTACGATTTCAGAACCGGTTCCCGCTCCGAGAGCGACTCTCCAGATTTCTCCCCTCCGGGGGTAGTCCATTTTTACTCCCACTCTCCTTCGGATACTTCTTCCCATTCACTGTTTACTTCCATATCCTCCTGTCCGGAAGCGCCGTATCCTTCCCGGAGCTCCCTGAGAAGAGTTATCCTTTTTTCCTTCCTCAACTTTTCCCTTAAGGCCTCGGCTATGTAACCGCTCTTGTTCGGCTTCTTTTTCAGCTCTTCAGCCAGATTGTCCGGCAGGGTAATATTCAAACGCATACAGAACACCTCCTGTATACATTATACGCTTATTCTGTGCATTGTCAATACACTACAGGATTATTTCAGTGCAAGAACACGGAAAACTTCTCTGAGAGTGGTTTCCCCCAAAGCTGCCTTTTTCACCCCGTCGGCGGCCATAGTGGTCATGCCCTGTTTCACGGCAATCTCGGTTCTGCCAAACTTGGCTATGCTTTTAGTAGTATTTCTCTTAGTCTTTCAATGGTTTTAAAAGTATTTATATCCCTCCCCCATTTTTGCTTTTGTTTTTGTAGCGTGTCCTTCTCCACTAATACTTTGGCGGACAAGAATTTATTGGACGCTTTTAACATTGGCTGATAAATCAGCACCGCTACAAAAGCTCATTTCAACGCACCCTGAAGGGTGCGGCTACCTTTTTTCCCCGAACTGGTAGCCGCAGCCTGCGTATTCAGGAGGCATGTTTGACAGGAAAAAGAGCAGGGTAGTACAATTTAACCGTAAAGCAAACCACAAAAGGAGTTTTATAAAATGGCAGATACAGTCTTTATGAACGGCAGGATATGGACGGTTGACAAGGATAATCCGCGGGCTGAAGCCGTGGCGGTAAGAGGAGAAAGGATACTGGATGTCGGCTCCAACGACAAAATCAAAAAACACATCAGCACGGGAACCGCGGTTGTTGACATGGAAGGAAAACTGGTTCTGCCGGGTTTCATAGATAATCATACTCACCTTATCACCGGCGGCGTCCAATTGCCTGGCGCAGCCCTGCGGGAGGCAAAAAGCGGGGAAGAATTTGCACTCCTTGTCCGGCGCATGGCGGAGAAAAATCCGGGCAGGTGGATTACACAAGGAAGCTGGGACCATGAAAACTGGGCGGGAGGAAAACTGCCTTCCAGGGAACTGATTGACAGATATACGCCCGGCACCCCCGTCTTTCTCACCCGGACCGACGGACACATGGCTCTTGCCAACAGCTGCGCGATGAAATTATCAGGGATTGCCGGAGACCTCCCAGACCCGCCCGGAGGAGAGATTGCCCGCGACCCGAAAACGGGCAAACTTACGGGGATACTTAAAGACGAAGCGATGGGCCTTGTAAACCGGCATATCCCCCCTCTGTCAGAAGAAGAATCTGCCGAGGCCGTCAAGAAAGCCCTTGAAGAAGCCGCAAAATACGGGATAACAGGAATACAGGACATGTCAACTCCCGGCATCCTGGGGATATACCGGACATTGCTTGATAAAGGAGAGCTTACCGCGCGTCTTTACTGCAGGCTGCCACTGGGAACCCCTTTTGATAACCTGCCGGAACCGGCAAAAGGGACGCTCTCGGTCAATGAGATGATAAGAATATCTTCTCTAAAGGCGTTTGCCGACGGTTCTCTCGGTTCTTCAACGGCCCTTTTTTACACCCCGTACAACCATGCCCCCGAAACCTGCGGACTCGGTTCAAAGGAGCTTGTAGAAGGTCTCCTGGAAAAGCAGGCATTGGAAGCAGACAGGAGAGGATGGCAGCTTTCAATCCACGCCATAGGAGATAAAGCCAATTCCCTTGTCCTGGACATGTTTGAAAAAATCGTCCGGGAAAATCCCACGTGGGACAGGCGTTTCCGGATAGAACACGCCCAGCATCTTAATCCGGATGATTTTGCCCGGTTTGAAAGGCTCGGCGTAATTGCATCCGTCCAGCCCTGCCACTTGACGGATGACTGCAGATGGATGGAAAAAAACATAGGACGGGAAAGATGCAGGAGAAGCTATGCCTTCAGGAGATTCCTGGATAATAATGTCAAGATGTGTTTCGGGAGCGACTGGCCTGTTGCTTGTCTCAATCCGCTTTACGGCATCCATGCGGCTGTTACCCGCAGTATCCCCGGCGGTGCAAACTCTGCAAGCAGCGGGGGCTGGTTTCCCGAAGAGAGAATCACCGTTGAAGAGGCCGTTGAATGTTACACGATAAACAATGCATACGCGTCTTTCGAGGAGACAGTCAAGGGCTCTATCTCCGCGGGAAAGCTTGCCGACATGGCGGTATTGTCCGATGATATTTTCACCATCGCCCCGGAAAGAATAAGGGACGTGCGGGTGGAAATGACCGTCCTGGGGGGAAAGGTCGTTTTCAAGAGGTAGGGGAAGAAAGCTCTAAGGTTATTTCTTCTCCCGCCCGAACTTTCTCAAGCTCTTTCAAGTCCGAAGTTATCCTGCCGACCACCTCCACATCGCTGGCCGGAACGGGTTTTTCACCCGTACTCATGGGCGTGGGGCCGAAAAAGAAACAGAGGCATCTCCCCTGCGGCCAGTATGCGATATCGCCTTTTTCGACTATGCCCACGGGCTTGTCTATTCCTGATTTCAACGGAATTTCGAAATATATCTCCATACCCCATGTATTCGCCCTTGCCTCAAGAGGCATGGCGCCGCATATTTTTGCGCCCAGCCGGGTATCAAGAATCTCCCCTTTCATAACCGTTTTCCCCGTTTTCAGCACAATCTCCCTGTCCATTGAAAATCTCCTCTTATAGTAAGGACGTCAGGATATTTTAACAGGTCTGCCCGTCTCCATTGAAATATTGCATTTCACGGTCAACTCGAGCGTTTTCACCGCATCCGGATAGTCGGATCTTATAAGGGCAGGTTTCTTTTCCCTGACTGCCGTCACAAAACTCTGAACCTCATCAATCATGGGCCTGGAATCTTCTCCAAAGGTCTCCTTTTCGCCTCCCCTTTCAACAGTCAGGATTCTTCTTTCATAACTGACGGAAATATCTTTGCCTATCAGCTCTATGCCCACGGAACTTTTTCCCAGCCAGGTGCAAAGCAACGAACCTATGGCACCGTTTTTCAATTTCATGGATGTGACGCTTGCGTCTTCAGTGTCATATCCCTTGTAGATGCCGCTGTTGATGCCCTGGAACTTATAGGAGCAGACCTCTTCAATCTCTCCGGCCAGATACCTTATTGCATCGGCGATATGCGTGGCCTGCTCAATAACCTGGCCCCCCGAAAGGTGTTTTTTGTGGAGCCAGCTTCCCTCCTGCCCGGGAGGCCCCCCGGAAAGGTATCTTCCCATCACCAGTCCTATCTTTTCGTTTCGCATTATCTCCCTGGCCTTTATAATGCCGCCGTAGTACCTCATGACATATCCGACAGAGGTTATAAGTCCCGTGGCCTCTATTTTCCCCGCGAGTTCTTTCGCCTTTTCCAGGTCAAGGTGGACAGGTTTTTCAACGAAGAAGGGGATTTTCATGTCAACGCACATTTCCTCCTGCCCTACGTGTGCAAAGGGAGGAACGCAGATAAAACATGCGTCGGGTTTTTCCCTGTCAAGCATTTCACGGAAATCCTCGTATGCCTTTCCCCCGTATTCCCTGCTTTTGGATTCCGCTTTTTCTTTTACCACATCGCAGAAAGCATTCAATTCAACATCCTCAATGCCTGCCAGATTTTTTATGTGATGGCCTGTTATCCCTCCGCATCCTATTACTGAAATTCTCATCTTGCGCTCCTTTAACCGGTATTTTGCCATTATTATTTTCTGCCCATAATTTTGTCCATGGACAGGGACAGGTGGTAAATAATCGTTTCAGGATAATATTTGTAGGGCCCGTATTCAGCGGTGAGGTAACTGTCATAGCCCGTATCCCTCAAAGCCTTCGTCACCGCGGGCCAGTTTACGTCTCCTTCCAGAAGCCCGCAGAAACCGCCGGCGTTTCCCACGCTTGCCTTGAAATCCTTAAGGTGAATCCTTTTTATCATCGTGCCGAGAATCTTTATCCACATTTCAGGGAAACCTGTAAGAATAATATTTCCCACGTCAAAATAAACCCCTGCAAATTCGGAATTAATTTCCCCGACAAAGCTTTTCATCTCCACCGGGGTTAACAAAAACTTGTTCCATACGTTTTCAACGCAAATGCAAACACCGTTTTCCTCGGCAGCGGGTATGACCTTTTTTATCGACTCAAGGCTTCTCTCGTAAGCAGCGTCATAACTTACGGGCTCCTCTTCTTCGGGAGAAGAACGCAAAGCGCCCGGCACAACAAGAAGCGCGTCCGTTCCGAGATTTTTGCATATATTCAACCCCTTTACAAGCTCCTCTTCGGCTTCTTTTCTTATATCGGGCCGGCCGCTTATCAGACTGTACCATCCTCCAAGCAGGCTTGCTATTTCAAGGCCGCTCTCAAGAACCTCGTCCCGCACCCTTTTCACTTCGTCTTGAGTGCTGTCGATGTTTAAAGGGCCGCTCAGATTCAGCTCAACAGCCTCGAATCCAGCATCTTTTATTGTTTTCAGCCCTTCATGAAAACTCATCTTTTTCGCAACCATTATATTTATGCTCTTCTTCATCTTTATTTACCCCTTTTTGTATTCGGTTACTGAGTTTACAGCACTACGAATCGGAACGCTGGAGGATATCCATGCATGAATCAAGTTTTACAAGCATACTCTTTATCTCCTCGATGGAAACATCGAGGACAGGCCTTAAACGTATCGTCTGCGCGCCCGCCCCCAGGAGCAGCATCTGATGGCGCGCAAGTGCGATGTCTATGAGCCTGCTTTTATTTTCAGGCCTGCGCATGGAAAATCCCTGGTAGAGCCCCATCCCCCTGACATTGAATATCAGGTTGTTATACCGGGCCGCCAATGCATTTAATCCGGAAACCAGGCATCCTGCCTTTTCGGGAACCTGCTCCATGAGTTTTTCCTCGCGTACTATCTTCATCTCCTGGACGAACCTTACCATGTCGGCAAGGTTGCCGCCCCAGGTGGAATCGAGAACTCCCCTGTCCTTCATGCTGTAGAGCATATAAATGACCCCGTTGGCAAATTTCTTTGCCGTGGCGACAGCCTGAGGAGGAAAGGGAAGGTCGAACTGTTCAATGGCAAACATGGTCCCCGTCTGCCCGCCCGCGGTCTGAACCTCGTCGAAGCCGAGGAAAATATCGTAGTCGTGCGCAAGCCTGCTAAGGCGGCGGAAAAATTCCGGACACGCCAGCCTTTGTCCCCCGGCTCCCTGCAGGGGTTCGCATATAATACCAACTACCTCGTTGCCGTATGTGCGCAGGCAGTCTTCTATTATGGAGAGGCTGTTGTTCATGCGCCTTTCGTTCCAATCATCGGGCTGGGAGGTATCAACCGAAGGGAACGGAACCCGCAAATTCCCGGGAATGAAACCGTGGAAATCTTTTGTTATTATCGGGTCGTGGCTCAGCTGAGTCACGTTGAGGGCGAAGATGGTCCTGCCGTGGAAGGCGCGGTCGAAGTATATCAACCTGCGGACACCCGGGCTTATTCCGCGTTTGAGCATCTTCTCGTCGTAAAGGTTTATGAGATACTTTATCATGTTTTCAACCGCTTCCGCCCCTGAATTGACGACATAAACTTCCATTTTGTCGTTCTTCATGGAGGGAGGCGCCAGGCTATATACCAGTCGGTAATAATCGAGGCATTCCCCGGTCAGAAAATCAGGGTTTGCGGTCTTGTTGTTTGCGGCTGTAACCAGTTTTTCCAGATATTCCGGCTCTCTCAGGCGCGGATGGTTGTGACCCAGGAGCTTTGAACCGTAATATCCCGCCCAGTCAAAGATTTTAACGCCGCCGGCCGTAGCAAGATACATGCCCCGGCATGATTTAAGGTCGAGAACGAAAGGATAGGGGCTGGCGATAACATACCCGGAAAGTTCATCTATCATTTCCCTGCTCTTTTCATCAAAAACAAAATTATCTTTTCCCATTTGTCCTCACATTGCATAAAACGTGCAGCTCCAGCGGTCATGGCCCGAAGGACACAATCCTTGAACGGACAAAAAAACGAAGCGAAGAGTAAAAACGTTCCATAAAAACTGCTGAATATTATCAATACTCCCTGTTTGTAGTTTTACCTTCCCATGTGTCTGCTGACGGTTTTTCCAGCCATGCCCGCAAAACCGAGTAGTAAGCTTCTGCGCACTGCCGGTAGCCAACTTCACCGGGATGTACCGCGTTTGAATGCAGCATTATTTTCTTATCGCCGTCAGTTGTTTCCTTTTTGGGAAAACCATTATCCCTGTCTGTCATCAGCCCGTTAATCGAAATCCTTACCAGGGGCCATGAAGCAGACCCGTCAAATTCCCGAAGTATTCTTTCCCACAGCCCGTGGACAGCGGACTCGTAACGCATCATGGAAACTCCTTTAAAGGCTTCAGGAGTATTGCAGCCTATTGGCGTAAGAGCCATTATAACACGGCATCCGGAATATCCGGAAACAGGGTCCTGCAATCCTTTGACAAGGTTCTTGCAGTGAAGAAGAATTTCATCAAGCCTTTTTTCTGTTTCCTCTTCTGGAGCAAAAGCTACTCCCATGCAGTCATTGACACCCAGTTGTATGAATGCAAAATCTATTCTGTCTGCACCTCCAAAGAAATGATAATTTTCCATGTATTGCCTGACGTTCATCCCTCCTTTTCCGCCATTCAAAGTCTCGTCCCACAAAGGATTGGCAGATACCGGGAACTCGCTTTTCGTGAAAGAGATTTCGGTATCCGGAGTTATGCCTGAATATCTCATCCCTGCCCGGTCATACAGTGTCATGATGCCTGAAGGTTCCGGCTTCGGCCAATCTTTCCTGCTTAGGAGAGGATTATCCTTGGGCCGGACAAGACACATCATGGTACCTGCAAGTTTCCCATCCACACCCGCAACGAGATTGCTGTTTTGCACCCTGTATTTCAGGCCTGCAACCTGGTAGCCGCAGCCAGCGGACGGCTTTATCTGAATTCCCTTTACGGTAAAACGGTGAAAAGAAGCTCCATAGGATGCAAAACTCCGGAAAGACCATCCTCCCCAGCCTTCATGGCGGTTATTACCTTTCAAAAGCCTCGTGCCCAGCATAAGTGGACGGAAACCACCGCCAGCCTCAATAAGCCGTTTAACCTCGCCTGATATCATGCCGCTGCATTCAAAAGGTACTCCGGCTGTAAGGCTGTCTCCGAGAAAGAGCAGCTGTAGAGAACCATCTCCACTGCGAGCAGGCGCTACATGTATAATAAACGGACGCGAATGGATTAACCGCCCTTGGGAATCCTGTACCCTGATTATTGATGGGAAAGAGTGTTTTACATGCCTGCTTTCGGGGACAAACCTGAACCCTCTCTCTGTTGTCTCTCCCACTTCCGACTCCACGCTAACATGCACATCTCTTGTTCCCGCAGGTAAAAGATTATCCGTCCAGAGGTTAAGTTCGAGACCTTCTGCGATGTAAACGCGTGAAGGAACTGGGAGTTGAGACAAAACACCGACATGAGCGGTTTGCTCCCCGGCTGCCACGTAATATAAAATCGACCACACCAGGAATGCAAAGCAGATTCTCTTAAGTCCCATTTGTAAATCCTTTACCCCGCTTGTGCCGGACATTGCCGCTATTGATCATTTTTTGCTGGCTGCCCATTGCGAAGAATTACGATTCAGCTATCTTGTTCTTTATCATGCCGACTGCCTTCTCTACCCCTTTTTTCACCTCGCGGGAGAGCCCTTCTGCAAAGCTTAAGTTCCCAGGCTGTATACCAAGCAGGATACATTTTGCACCGGTCTCCGCCTTTATGTGCTTTATAATGAGCGGCAAAGAGAAGTTATGGGTTGAAGATGTTGTTTCTTTAACCTGCCGGGCTTTCAGAATTTTCACGTCTCCGGACCTGCCGCCAAAATCGGCTGCATCTATGATAAAAACTTTTTCAGGTTTGAATTTTTCTATGACTCCCAGGTAATTTTCCACCGCGTTTTCCGCGTTTATTATCTTCACGTTATCTCTTGTTATTTCTCTTTTAAGCAGCTCGGCCGCTTCGCATCCAGCCGCATCGTCTCCCTTCATCCTGTCACCCAGTCCGACAACGGCTATCCGCATGCCGCCGCCAACGCCAAAACGCTCCAAAAGAAAAGAAATCCATTCGCTGAAACCTTCTCCGGTCTTTGCGGACAGAGGCAGAAACCTGATGCCCGGCGCAGACCGGAAAAGATATTCTTTGAAGGTTTTGGTGTCGAAACCCGCGTATTTGACCATATCCGACTTGTTAAGCAGGCATATCTCTGAAATCCTGAACATCAGGGGGTATTTGAGAGGTTTTTCTTCTCCTTCGGGAACGCTCGATATGATAACGTCCATGTGCTCCCCTAACCTGAATTCAGCAGGGCAGACGAGGTTGCCCACGTTTTCAATAAAGAGCACGTCCAGTTCCTGCAGGCGAAAGTGTTCTATGCCTCTTTTCACCATGTTGGCATCCAGGTGGCACGCTCCTCCTGTGTTTATCTGTACCACGGGGATACCGAGCCTTGTCAGCCTTTCCCCGTCAAGGCTGCCCTTTATATCCCCTTCTATCACACCTGTTCTGATATTTTTCTCCGCGAGAAGAGGTATTGTCTTTTCGAGAACGGAAGTCTTGCCTGAACCGGGAGAACCCATTACGTTGATGCAGAACACGCCGTTATTTTTCAAGAGAGCAAGGTTTGACCCG
>DAOQVZ010000030.1:11294-21027 GCA_035341815.1 bacterium | reverse complement strand
CGAGAGAAACCAGGGTATCGTTCACTATCAGGGAAGTAACCGCCGGAGATATATTTATGGTGCCGGGAAGGCTCCCTCCGGAAAAGGAAGCGCATAGAACCGGAGCCATCAGTATCCCCGTCCTTTCCGCTGCCATCCTTCCTGTTTCCCTTGCCACCAGGGCGTCTGTGATAAGAGGCAGGTGATATCCATGCTGTTCCATAAGCCCCACGGGGAGAATTATGGATTTATTTTTTTCAAGGTACTCTCTGACCATCTTGACAGTCATCTCTTCCATTACGGGAAAACCCGTTTTTTTCTTCTTTGCACACATTTATTTATCTCCTTGCTTTATTGACCTGCATTATTATTCTCCTTCAATTTCCCTGAGCATATCCAGCACGTTGCCAACCATCATCTCAACACCCTCGCATGAAGGCCTTGCGCTTCTGGCAACCAGCGATTCATACCCGCCTTCCTGCCAGGCTTTTCCTGTTACCAGGTAGCCGAGGTAATCCCCTCCGAGCTCAACCGGATATGTCCATCTAAAGGGACTCTTCCTCTTGATTTCCAATCCCCAATCTACAAACAGTTCTCCCGGCAGAGAGGCAAATCCTGCATTTCCTATGCGCCATGCCTGAAGAAGAGTTATATCTTCTTTCTTTCCTTCCTCGCGCATAATCTCTATTTCCCTTCGGAAACACTCCTGTGCTTTCGCAGTCCAGCCTGAACTTGATATCCTTTCTTCCTGGTCAATGTCAAAATCCCTCCTCGAAACAACTACTTCCCTTTTTGCCGATGCCAAAACCGGCGGAATGTTATCGGACTTTCTATTTTCAAGGGCGCCCATAATTTTTTCTGCCAGCTTATCTCCCACTTCTCTGTGTCGACCTCCATTCGTATTGATGTCGGCGCAGGCGCCAGGCACAAAAAGAGTTACTGCCTGCGGCCCGAAACGCTCGCGTATTCTTGCCGCCACCACTGCAGGATAATCCCCGCTGAACCTCGGACCGAAGTTTGTGTTTGTATGAAGGGTAAAGTGAAACATTACCGCCATCAACCTTCCTTCTCCATCTTCAAAAGAAAAAATGCCTATCTCGGGGTCAATAGGTCCAGAAGACCCGATTGACTGCACATCATCAGGAGACTGTCCGAGATTCCATGTATTTAATGCTTTTCCATTCTTAAATGTAACTCTTCGGTTGTGTCCCAAACCATAGTGAAAACTCCTCTGACGGCTGAACATTGCAGGTTTTCTTGACGCATCAGCGGCTGCTACACATTCAGCCGCTTTTTCGGGCAAACCTGAAAGCCAGCTTGAATTAACCACCGACTTATCCCCGAATAACAGTGAAGTATAGGGCCCTGTGTGAGTGTGGGAGGCAGCCCATACTATATTATTGGCAGGAATACTTGTTTTCTCCGAAGCAAGGGAGACAAAACGGTCGCCGTCTTTCCTGTCAAGGGCAATAAGGTCAAAAATAACATAGGCCAGTTTTCTGCCTGCCGACTCAAGAACCATAGTCTTTACATAGAGTGGGTCTTCCACCCCGATGGACACGCGCGGTTCGAGACTTCCTGACAATAAAGTTCCCACTGGAGGCGTAATATCAACCTCTGCCGCTCCCACCTTTAGAAATTCTTGCTCCTGATTTCCAGGCATCTTTATTTTCTCCTTTTCAACCAGTACAAACTCATTATATTTCTCCCCCTCACTTTAATCCTCCTGCGCTGAAGCTACGGACGGACAAGTCCTCTCCCCCGAGGGGAGAGGTAAGGGGCGAGATGATATGTCAAGCTATTTATATTTTTAAAAGCATTCAAATGGGCTCATCGGAATACGTTGCAAAAATTTCTTCAAAACGCTTATGAACGCTTATGAATGCCTGCAATACGTCCGGGTCAAAATCCCCGGGTGAAATCTTGGAATCTCCTTTTGTTATAATCATGAAAGCCTCATGGTGAACAAGAGATTTCTTATACGGACGACTGCTTCTTAACGCTTCGTAAATATCGCAAATCATGACAATTCTCGCTTCCAGAGGTATCTCCTTGCATTTCAATCCCCTCGGGTATCCTTTTCCGTTCCATCTCTCGTGATGACAAAGCGCTATCGTTGCAGCCATCTGTATCATAGGATGGGCTGAACCTGAAAGTATCTTCTCGCCGATAATAGTGTGCGTCTTCATTATCTCAAACTCATCGGGAGTAAGTTTGCCCGGTTTCAGAAGTATGCTGTCAGGTATCCCTATTTTCCCCACGTCATGCATGGCGCTGGCAAAAGTCATCTGTTCGGCCAGGTCGTCAGGCAGGCCAAGAAAAGAGGCAAGCTCCTGAACGTACAATCCAATCCTGGAAATATGTCTGCCCGTGAGTTCATCCTTGGATTCGGCCGCCGTTGTCAACCGCAAAACCACCTCGTTGCTCATGGTCTTTACCATCTCAAGGGCGTCCGACAATTTCATGGTTTTTTCATTAATAACATCCTGAAGTTTCTCCTCGTATTCATCTTCTATCGATAGAAGTTTCTGTATCCTTGAGTTAATTCCTTCGGCCGAAAGAAAAGTCAACAGGCCCTTTGTAGGCTGAATTTCAGAAAAGGCCATCTTGCCACCCATCGAGGGCAGGGAAACTATTGATGAATACCTGGCATCAAGTTTTCGCGCAGCTTCATCCAGCCTGTAAACATATGTCGTGGCAAAAATGAAGATGATGGCAAAATATAGAAATGCTGGTTCAATCCATAAATGGACACGGGTGAAGAGCATGAATGAACACATGGAAATAAAGACCAATGCTCCAAGCCACATAACTGCCGACATTTTTTCATTCGTCCTGACAAAAAAAATGAAAAGAAACAAAGATAAAAGAAATCCGGACAGGTACTTGAATAGCATGCTTATCACCCTGATGCCGGAATGGTCAAGAAGATTATTTAGAATATTTGCATGGACTTCAATACCGGGCATACTGTTCCTGTGGTAACTGAAAGGAGTCAATATCCTGTCCATAACTCCAGGAGCAGTAAATCCCACGAGGATTATTTTACCGGCAAAAAAGGAATCCGGATACCTGTTGTTTATCACGTCCGCCATCGACACGTAAGGAAAAGTGGCAGGCGGACCGTAGTAGTTTATCAGAATATTGTCAAGTTGAAATACACCTCTTATGGGCTCAGTCCGCACCCGTTTTCCAGAAGGACTGCTTCTTTCCATTGTATCATCTGAAAAAACTTCGTATAACGCGGAGGCAAACGAAGGAATCATGGTCTCCCCGCAATATATGGAATGAAAAACCCCTCTGACAACCCCGTCTATACCGGGCTCGGCATGAAGATGGCCTATTTTACGGGGGACAAATAACCGGAGGGAATCTACAACATCCAGAGCGTTATCCAGATAAATGGGAAGAATTACATTACCTTGTCTTTCTATTGCCTTTGAAAATTCCGGGTCGTCCGCGGAAGGTTCAGTCATTATAACGTCAAATCCCACTGCTCTGGCCATATTCATTTTATCCAGCAGAAGGGCGTAATAGTTCCTGCTGAAAGGCCATCTTCCAAATTGCTCGAGCGTCTTTTCATCTATTGCCGCAATCACAATCCTTCTGTCTGTTTTCAAAGAACCCCTGAGACGGAAAAAAAGGTCATAGAGATTGGTATCGAATTTCACAAGGAAACCGAGGTAGTCTATGAGAAATATAAGCAGGAATCCTGTCATGGAAATAAATGCATAGTGAATTATTCTCTGTTTTAATATCCGTTTTCCCATGATAAGTCCAGAAAAAATTTATGGATTCCAGGCTCCATGCTGAAAAAACGCATTAGGAATCCGGAAGGATGCAAAATTTAATCGCAGAATCTTTTCTGCTTTATTTTCTCTTCTTCAGGCTTTCGAGGAACTCCTTCTCTGCCTCGCAGAATGTACTTCGTCTTATTTCAAACTTGCGGAGATTCGAAAAAGGACCTTCCCTGTCATCCGAATTTATCCCCCTTACCCTGATATAATAAGTGCCAGGATTTCTCGGCTTTTCAAATACAGCCTCGGGCACCTCGAGCCTGCGGTCAACGGCAACTTCCTGGAATCCTTCTTCTCCCGACATCTGGAAATGGTATCTTATATCCTTTCCAAGGTTCTGCCACCTTATATACACTTCATTTTTGCCTACCTCGGGCATCTCAACCAGGGGAGCCGCGGGAGGTGGAATAACAATAAAAGTCTGCGGTTTTGAAAAAGAGCCTTCCCTGCCTGCCGAGTCAATCCCGCTTGTCCGCACATAATAGGTACCGGGGTCCACCGGCTTTTCCAATACGGTCTCGGGCACCTCGAGCTTGCGGTCAACGGCAACTTCCTGGAATTCTTCCTCTCCCGACATCTGGAAATGGTATCTTATATCCTTTCCGAGGTTCTGCCATCTTATCCTTATCTCCTTCTTGTCTATCTCGGGCGCCTCAACAGGAGGAGCTGCGGGAGGAGGAATGAGTGAAAAAGAGAGAACATCGGACCATTCTCCCTGGTATCCGTCTGCGGCAACGGAGCTAACTCTGAAATAATAACCACGATATTCCAGATTGCCTGTATTATACTCCGTGCTCCGGAGTTCTTTTTCGTCCCTTACAATCCGTTTGAACCCGATGTCTTCTGAAATCTGGACACGGTATTTCTCCGAATCCCTGACATTAAGCCATTTGCATCTGACAAATTGCGCCTTGTACCCAGCCCTGTCAACGGGAATTTCAACGAAAGGAGGAACAGGATTTACCCTTATGTTAACTTTAATCGTTTCCGAAGGCGGACCTTCCAGTCCAATTTCATCAATACTGCTGGCCTGCATGAAATATGTTCCGTCCTCTACATCTGAGATTTCAAAAATTTCCTGTATGCCTTTCACTTGTTCCCTGACAATATCTTTGGCTTCTCTGTCTTTGGCCAATACAATCCTGTAACTGACAGCGCCTTCAACCCTGTCAAAGAAAAATTTTACGGGGAATTTTTTGTAGAGATATTCTGCCTCTTCTGTAAGTGCCGGAGGACGTAAAAGTTTTTTGGGCTTAATGGGAGGTTCTCCTTCGCGCACAATTGTCCCTTCTCCTTTTTTCACCTCTACTGTCTTTTTCTGACCCTCGACAACGACTTCGCCTTCCAAGACCTCGAATTTAGTGGTTCCGTCTGGAGCGACATAACTGCGAAAAACTGTTCCCCTGACCCCGAGTATGGCGGTCGGCGCCTCTATCTGAACAGTAGATTCTTTCCCTGTGGATTTCTGCACATTCGAAATCAGTTTTCCCATGCTTATTGACATTTTATACTTTGAATAGCTGTCCCCGCTTTTACGGGCAGTTTTCAAACCTATCGTTGTATTGGGATGAAGAAGAAAAGTGTTTCCGTCCTCAAATCTGATTTCCATGCTGCTTTCTTCCCCTGTTCTGACCAGCGCTCCCTCAACAACCTTATCCTTGAGGCCGAGAGGCTTCCATTCCTCGCTGCCAGGCATTTTGAAATCCGCACTGCCTTTTATGAAAGTTACGATACCGGCAACAGGGGTGCCTTTCATCATACTGGCAGGGAACAATATCGTTTGGCCGGGAAGTATGAGGTCGGGATTTTTCATCTTGTTGATATCTGCTATTTTTTTCCACTGGTTTGGATTTTCAATATATTTCTGACATATCCTGATAAGGCAATCACCTTTTTCAACTGTAATGTCAACCAAAGGATCTTCCTTTGACTGAGCGGCAGAAGCGAATGCAAAGATATTAAAGAAAAACAGCATTGCAAGAATTACATTTTTTTTCACAGGAACCTCCTTTGTCTTTTATTCTGCATTATACTATTTTAGATTATTATGTCAATTTTTTTGTTTTTTTCAATGAAATTCCGATATAAGAGAAGATAGAGGAAGGCAAGCAGTTTCCTTCCTCTTGCATAATTATCATGTACTTATAACGGAATTTCTGTTCTGAAAATGAGCAACTTGCACATTTTGAGGCAGGAATTATTGCCTTTATCCTCCAATTTTGCTATACTGATACACATAAAACATTCACATTACTTATCAGATTTATCCATAGCAGCCTTATTATGCAAAGGATTTCAAGGGAAAAACAGATGAAAGACGGAGTCAGAGTTACAAGAGTGGAAATTAACCTTGATAATTTACGCCATAACCTTGGAGAAGCAAGGAAAAGAGTTGGCAACACAAAGATAATGGCGGTAGTCAAAGGTAACGCCTACGGCCACGGAATGACAGGCATAAGCAGGTTTCTTGAAAGAGAAAGAGTGGATTATTTCGGCATAGCACTTCTTGAAGAGGGCATAGAGTTACGTAAAGCAGGCATCAAGACACCCATACTGGTTCTCGGCTGCATACAGCCGGAGGAAGCCGAAGAAGCTGTAAAATATGCGCTTACCCTCAACCTGTGCAGCATGGAAATTGCAAAAGAACTTTCAGTAGCGTCTCAAAAACTTAATAAGAAAGCCGCTGTTCACATCAAAGTGGATACCGGACAGGTGCGTTACGGACTTCTGCCTGAAGATACTCCTGCCTTTGTGGATAAAATCAGCAGGTTGAAAGGGCTCTTCATGGAAGGAATATTTTCCTACGGTGCAAGCGAAGAAAAACTTGAGATATTCATGAAACTGCTCGATACCCTCAAAAACAAAGGGTACACATTTCCCTTAAAACATATTGCAAGCAGTTCTTCCGTCTTTAACAGATTTTCTGAAAGTTATCTCGACATGGTAAGAATAGGGCTTTTTCTTCACGGCTCGGGAAGGGATGCCCGAAGCCAGGAAACGAAACCTGTATTTTCCATGAAAACCGCGGTGGCGTTTGTCAAAACCATTCCTGCGGGTAAATTCAGCTTTTACGGGCTCGGGTATGAACTGAAAGAGGCGACCGATATAGCAGTCATAGCAATGGGTTACGGAGACGGATACCCCAAAAAACTTTCCCGCAAGGGAGAAGTTCTCATAAGGGGAAAAAGATTTCCGATAGCAGGTATAGGAATGGATACCCTGAGAGTTGACGCCGGAAACGAAGGCATAAAAGCAGGCGAAGAAGTCCAGGTAATAGGAAAACAGGGAAATGAGGAGATAACGGTTTACGAAATTGTCCAGAAACTCGGCATCGGGGTAAACGAGCTGACAGGAGTGATAGCCACAAGAGTTCCAAGAGTATTCATTGAAAACGGGAAAAGGATAATATTGTGAAACTGAACGTATACCTGGCAAGATGCGGGGTCGCATCCCGGAGAAAATCGGACGAACTTATAAAAAAGGGCAAGGTGACAATAAACGGAAGGACGGTTCTCGAACCTTTCGCAGATGTTACAGAGTCCTCGGATTCAGTGAAAGTTTCAGGTAAAACTGTCGGACTTCAGAAAATGACATACCTGGCTTTGAACAAACCCCTTGGATACACATGCACGCTGAAAGACAGGTTTGCCGAACACAAGGTTACGGAGCTTATTCCCCCTTCAATGGGAAAAGTCTTCCCCGCAGGCAGGTTGGATAAGAATACATCGGGACTTATCATTCTCACGACAGACGGGAATTTCGCCCAGCATCTCACGCACCCGAGCTTCGAAGTTGAAAAAGAATATGAAGCAGAAGTCTCTCCCTTGTTTGACTCAAGGCATCTCTTTTTGCTCAGAAAGGGAGTGGCGGAAAACGGGGAGACGCTCAGGGCATCATCAGGAAGAATAATAAGGAATTTTCCCAAACAGGATAAAAGCCTCATTTCCATAGTCATGAAGGAAGGCAGGAAAAGAGAGGTCAGGAGGATGTTTGAAAAGCTCAGGTACTCCGTCCTGTCGCTCAAAAGGGTGAGGATAGGCAACGTCGAGCTCGGAGAACTGGAAATAGGTAAATACAGGCAATTAACAGGGCAGGAGATAGCTTTTTTCTGCAAGAGGGTGTCAAGGAAAAACATTCATGAACAGCATGTTTAAGTTGGTTGCAGTTTCTTTTTTTCTCTCCTCGTTTTTTTTCATACGCACGTCCTCAGCCTCAGGAAAAGTAAAACCGGGAATTGATGTCCTGGCAGAAAATCCCATTATTATCAAAGGCAAGAAAATCGGTATTATAACAAACCACACCGCTTTCAATTCAGGCATGCTTTCCACGGCAGACATTATTTCCGGAATACCCGGCACAACGGTGGTTGCCCTCTATGCACCTGAACATGGTTTCAGGGGAGGGAAAACAGGTTTTATAGATGACCATAAAAACGGAAAAACGGGTATCAGGGTTTTCAGCCTCCACGGAAAAACGAGAAGCCCCACGGACGAGATGCTCAATGGAATAGACATTCTCATATTTGATATCCAGGATATAGGGGCTCGCTCATACACATATATCTCCACGATGAAAAACTGCATGGAGGCCGCCGCAAGACATGAGATGCCTTTTGTCGTTCTTGACAGGCCCAATCCGCTGGGAGGACTGCTCGTTGACGGTCCGGTGCTCGACATGAAGTTTGCTTCTTTCATAGGGCCGGGCCCTGTTGCATACATCCACGGTATGACGGCGGGAGAACTTGCGCTTTTTTTCAACAGTGAGCTTGGAATCAACTGCAACCTTAAGATTGTTCCCATGGAAGGATGGAGAAGGGATATGAGGTGGAAGGATACCGGACTTGTCTGGTCGCCCACGTCACCGCATATCCCGGAACCTGATACTCCGCTGTTTTATGCCGCGACCGGTATTCTCGGAGAACTGCCTCTTGTAAATATCGGAGTTGGCTACACCCTGCCTTTTAAGATTGTCGGAGCTCCCTGGATAAACGCCGAAGATATAACGGCAAGGCTCAACGGGAAAAACCTGCCGGGTGTATATTTCCAGCCTTTTTATTTCACGCCCTTTTACCGCCATTACAAGGATAAATTCTGCGAAGGATTCAGGATAATTATCACTGACGCAAACAGTTTCAGGCCTGTAGAAACGGGATATCATATTATTGAAACTCTCTTGAAACTTTACCCTGAGGAGTTCAACCTCGGGAAGATTTCAAAATATTGCGAGGGGATGTTTAACCAGGCCAATGGCACCGACAGGATACTCCGGATGTTCAAAAAAAATGCGTCTGCGCAAGAAATTATTGAAAGCTACGAGAAAGAACTGGAAATTTTCATGAAAAAGCGGAAAAAATACCTTATATACGAATGATAATGCCTTCTAATCAACTTTCAACATATTTTCCTGCCTGTGTTTCAAAGACCTTTTGAAATAATCATCGAGCAGCTCTATCTCAAACTCTTTTACGATATCCTTGACGGCAATGCCTTCCATGTTGTTTGAAATCAGGACGCAGCCCAGATAGCCGGGGTCGTAAACAGATACACCTCTTCCGTACTTTTTCTTCATTGCCTGAAACCTTTTCCAATTCTCGTCTATGTGTGCCACGCAGCAGTCGAGGTTGACGGACGCGGTTACGTAATCGCAATAGTTTGTTGTTGAAGCTATGGCATTGCCCAGGGGAGAGAGGATGGTTCCGGGCAGGCCCTTAAGCGCTCCCACAAAATGGGCGCGGCAGGCGTAAGCCCAGTATGCCTGCATCAGTCCCCCGTGGTACGCAGAAGAGAAGATAAGCAGGTCCGGATGCAATTTTGCGTATTTATCCAGCAATTCGGTGAAGTTGAGATCAAAGCATATGACGCAGGCAACGGTCCCGAAGTCGCACTGTATAAGGGACGCTTCGGTTCCATAAGAAACTCCGCTTTCGGAATTTTCTGTAATGACGAGGTGGTTCTTGT
>DAOQVZ010000030.1:0-11194 GCA_035341815.1 bacterium | reverse complement strand
GGCAGAACGTTTTCAACCATCCAGTTGAGATGGGCTATCATGCCTTCCGCCATCTGCCGGCATGTGAAAGAAAGGTCCGTTCTGGGAGGTGCCACGCTTATAGTGCTTATTCTAACTTTTCCTGCCATTTAATTTTCTCCTTTGGTTTACTCATCTTTTCAGGGCAAGTCCGCTCTGGGACATTATTTCACTGGTCAGGGGACGGTCTAACATAATTTTGCCGTCCTGGATAATTTTCATGTTTCCGCCTATGTCTCCCGTTTTGTTGAGAGTTATGTTATAAGTTCGTCCGCCCGCAGAGAAGGAAACGGTAAGTTTGCCTTTATTGTCGGATATGACGCTTTCCGTCATATCCTCGACCGTTTTATCGGATACCTGTATGAAGTGGAGAAAAACATCTTCTTCGCGTGAGGAACCCGGGCGGACTTCAACGCGCCAGCGTCCCATAGTTTCGTAAACTTCGCTGCCTTTGATATCGAGCCTGCTAAAATTTAATTGCGGGGGCATCCAGTTTTGTCCGGATGCCCAGAACTCCTTTCCGGGACCGCCGATTTTTTCTATAACGGCGTCCTGAGGATAAAGAGTGCGGCAGAATATGCGCCCCCGGCCCTGGTCAGCAGTGAAGGTTTTTTCCTCAATTACGGGTTCGTTGGAGGTATGGAGCAGCCACTCTTTATTATATTCTGCTTTGGCGGAGATTACACGGTCAAACACGAGGAAGTGGTCGGGGTTAAGGTAAATAAACTGCCGTACCATCTGTTTGCATTTATCAGGATGGCAGGTTTCAGTGGCATCGGTTGCAACATAGCTGAAATACGGAGAGGTCTCAAAAGCCAGGACTTTGGCAAAACGGGTCAATTTGTCCTGTCCTCCGTAGTTTTTCTCGCCCGGCATATGTATAAGAACCGCATTGTGGGCTACAGTCTGCTGGGCGTATTTCGATGTATGGAGGCCAATATTTCCAGAACCGCTGTCGAGGGCCATATCTCCCTGTTTGTAGATGCTGAAATGGGTTGTATCGTAATCGTCCGAACTGAGCTTCCCTCCCCCCGCGGAAAAAAGCGCGTAAGTATCTTTCTCGCCGAACCCGGAGGACATCAGGACAAGGCCTCCATGCTCAAAATGGCGCGCGACAGGCATACCGGCCGGAATGACAGGCGGAGGAACATTGTCAATGCCTGTTAAAAGAAAGGTGTTGACGGGAAAGATTCCCGCGAAAAACTCGGGAGAATACTTCCAGGTTGCTTCAAATTCGGTTTCTATTCTCTTGCTTAAATGGTGAGCAATGGAAGCATAACCGGGGTGGGATGCACTGAAAAAATGGAGGAAATGGTTCATAAGGCTGTAATATAAAGAAGGGCCGTTGGTCTTGGTGCCCCATGAACGGGCGTAACCGAAATGACGTATCGCGTTGCCCTTTTTTCCCAGGTAGTTTCTGAGGGCGTAATCGGGGTTGACTATGTGTATCCACTCACCGGGAATATCTTCTCCCGTGGCAGAGCGCCAGGTATGTGCGAACGTCCAGAATACGGTCGGAATGTGGGCAAAAGCGTAGTCAGGCTTCAGGTGCCACGCTCCGTCATCTCCCGCAACATCCGTCATGTGGGCAAAAAGGTTGCTGGTGCAGTGATATCCCTGTCCCAGCAGGGTCAGTACGCGCAGGCGGTCGATATCGTCGAGCTCCTTGTCGAGCAGGGACAGCCCGGTATACCAGAACATGCTCTGTATGTAATACCACGGCTGGTGGTCGAGCCTTTTCTGGATTTTGTCTTCAAGATACATGGTGTATGCGTAGTCGAGCAGGTCGGATGCGAAAGAGCTTCTTTCAGAAACGGACAGGTCGTCCCACAGCCAGTCGAGTGCGGTTGCAGTGGCTATTCTCGAGTAACTGCGGATGTTATCGACTTTGCGGCTCAGGTAATAATCAAGGGTAAGGCGGAACATCTTTCTTGTTTTTTCAAGGGTGGCTTCGTCTCCCGTTACCCTGTAAACAAAAGCCGCCGTCATAAGCTGAATACCGTAATCGCCGGTTTTCAGCTCCCACGGTTCTAATTGTTCGACCTGTTTTTTTATGCGGATGAAATAATCTTTCTCGTCTTCAAGGGCGCGTTTTTTCACGGCGGGCCAGGTTTCAGCGTTAAAGAAAAGGCGGGGCCTTCCCATGTTTATGCGCGGGAGAAGGTCAATGGCGTAAATGTATGACTTTGCCGGAAAGCTGACTGTCGCGTCAATCTCTTTTTCTTCCAGGAGTCCTTCCAGTTCCAGGCGGGCCGCCGGGTAATTGTTTTCCATGATGAATGAAACGGCTGTCGCCAGCCTTGCAGGCCCGGCTAAACCTGCTTCTCCTGCCTTTTGAAAATAGCCGCGGGCCGATATGCAGTTTTTTTCGCGCAGGAAGGTCTCCCCGATGCCCATGTACGCCCGGGCTTTTTCTTCCGCCTTAAGGGAGGGCAGTTCAAAAAGGCTTTCAAACCCCTTGCGGACGTACGGCCAGCCGGTTTCATTTCCGTCGTATAACTGCATCTCGCCTGCAGCAAGGATAGCCTCGGCTTTTTCCCTGTCGCTTTTCGCCAGCTCCAGCGCACGGCGGAAATAGTCCCGGGCAAGGTCAAACGGAATCTTGTTCCGGTGGGCAAAAGATGGTTCGGTGGCATTGCTTCTCAGGTAAACTCGCCGGCCTGCTTCAAAAGCCTCCTGGTATGAAAGCTCCTTTTTATCTCCTGCCTGTGGCAGGGAAAAGCAATGGAAAGCAGTTAAAGAACCTGTCAGTAAAAAAAGAAAAGAAATGAACTGACTCTTGTTTTTCACTTGAACATCCGATTTGTCCTGTTTCTTTTGCGTGTGAGCAGTATTTATGAAACTATGCTGCCAGTGGGAATTTCCCTGTCTGTAGTCAGCATGGAAAGTTTGTTGTCGGCAAGTGTGGCAAGAAGCATTCCCTTGCTCTCAATTCCCCTTATGACTTTTGGTTCAAGATTGGCAAGCACCACGACATTTTTGCCCACAAGTTCAGCTTTTTCATACCAGGGTTTTATCCCTGCAACTATCTTTCTCGTTTCTATCCCGATATCAACGGTAATAAGATAAAGCTTATCCGCTCCCTCCACTTCCTCAACTTCCAACACCTTGCCTATCCTTATTTCCATTTCTTTAAAGGCATTGTAACTGACCATGATTTATCTCCTTTGCCGTGACAAGCGTCAAAACCATCTCTTATTTGCACCAGCCAGATTGAACATATAAACAAAGATTCCCATTCATTTCCAATCATCTCTAAACTGAAAAACTGTCATTCCTGCAGAGCCAGTCCTTTTTGTCCCATAACATTCCTAAACATCCTGTTGACAAAAATCTTTCCGCTGTCGGCGATTTTTATATGTCCGCCAATTTCACCTGTTTTGTTAAGTATTATATCATAATCCATGCCGCCAGATGAAAATGAAACAAAGATTTTGCCGTCTTTTTCCGATACTTTGCTTTCGGCCATCTTCCCAACATTTCGGTCTGTCACCTGTATAAGGTGAAGGAAAACATCCTCTTCCCTCACGGAACCGGTACTCACTTCAACCCGCCAGCGTCCAAGCGTTTCAGTGACATCTTCCGAGCCATTCATTCTTTCTCTCGTAAAATGGCTTTCAATGGGCCAGTTTTTCTTCCCGTCCCAGAATTCTTTTCCCGGTCCCCCGATTTTTTCAATGCCTGCATCCACAGGGTAAAGGGTCCTGCAAAAGATACGCCCTTCTCCCTGGTCCGCAGAGAATTCCGTCCCCGATACAAGGGGTTCATTTGATGTATGAAGCAGCCACTTTTTGGAATATTCAGCTTTTGCAGAAATAACCCGGTCAAAAACCAGGAAGTGGTCGGGGTTGAGATATATGAACTGGCGGACCATCTGCCTGCATTTTTCGGGACTGTAAGTTTCGGTAGCATCGGTGGCGGCGTAGCTGAAATAGGGAGAGGTCTCAAAGGCAAGTATCTTTGCAGACTTTGTTGTTCTACTCTGCCCTCCGGAACACCTTTCACCCGGCATGTCTATAAGAACGGCGTTATGCGCCACGGTCTGCATGGCATAGTTGACGGTATGGGCTGAATGTTCGGGATTGCCCGTTCCGCTGTCGAGGGCAAGATAACCCTTTTTGTATATGCTGAAATGGGTTGCATCGTAATGGAGCGCGTTGGCAGTTCCTCCGCCGCAGGAAAAAAGAACGTATGTGTCTTCGGGGGTGAACCCTGAAGACATAAACAGAAGCCCTGCATTTTCAAAATGTCTCGCCACCGGCATATTATCCGGTACACCGCCCGGGGCAACCCTGTCCAGCCCTGTCCAGAGAAAAGGATTCACGGGATGCTCTCCCACTCCCCATCCTATATTCTCTTCTATCTGCTTTCTCAGGTGAAGGGCAACGGCGGCATATCCGGGCTGAGACTTCCCAAAAAAGTGGACGACGTGGCTGAGGTGGTCGTACATAAGGTTCGCGCTGACCGTTTTTGTGCCCCATGAACGGTCGTATCCGAATTGTCGTATCCCCTTGCCTTCAAAACCAAGGAAATTCCTCAGCACGTAATCGGGATTTACAATATGTATCCATTCTTCAGGTATCTCCTTACCCAGGGCAGATTGGATACAATGCATAAACGCCCAGAAAACCGTGGGCTGGTGTCCGAACGCATAATCCAGTTTCACCTGCCATGCCCCGTCATCTCCCGACGCTTTCAGCATGGATTCAAACATCATCTGTTCCTGCCGGTAACCGTGCCCCAGCAGGCACATGACCTTTGAGTATGCCACATCGTCCAGCGATTCGTCGAGAAGGGCTGCCCCCGTGTACCAGAACATGTCCTGCACGTAGTAAACAAAGTGGCGATCAAGCCTTCCCTGTATTTTGTCTTCAAGGTACATCGAATATGCGTAAAAGAGCAGGTCTGACGCGAAGGAGTCTCTTTCCGCCGGAGACAGGTATTCCCAGAGCCAGTCAAGCGCCGATACGGTGCATACCCTCGAATAACTGCGGGTATGGTCGTTATTTTTCCTTGCAAGGTAGCAGTCAAGGGTAGACCTGAACATCTTTCTTATCTTTTCAAGGAGCAATTCATCCCCGGTTATCCTGTAAACAAAGGCTGCTTTCATGAGAGTTATACCGTAATCATCCTGCCCGATTTCCCACAGCTCCATTTTTTCAACCTCTTTCCTGATTTTATCAAAGTATTCTTTCTCCTCTCTGAGGGCGCGTGCCTTTACCAGTGGCCATGTGCTTTCGTTAAAGAAGAGGCGTGGCCTGCTTTTTTTAATCAGGGGAAGCTGTTCTATCGAGGTAAGATAATCAAGGGCTACATCCTTTACTGTGCGTGCAAGGGTTTCTGACGCAATCAAACGGTTTAATTTTTCCCGGGCCGCGGGATAATTTCTTTCCTGCATGTACGAAAAAGCAACCAGCAGTTCGGCGCGCTCATTTACAGACGGTGAACCGCATGCCTTTTTTGCGTCTGCAAAATTCTGCCTGGCGGCAGTGTAATTGTTTTCGCGCAGGTACGTTTCCCCAATACCCAGGTAAGCGAGAGCCTTGTTTTCCGGATTTGCGGATGGAAGCTCAAAGACTCTTTCAAAAGTCTTTCTTACGGCCCGGCAATCGGTTTCATTCTGGTCGTAAAGCTGCATCTCTCCGATGGCAATAAGAGAAGCCGCCTTCTCTTCGTCTGTCCGGGCTTCTTCAAGCGCAAGGCCGAAATGGCGCTTTGCCATGCCGAAATCTATGGCGGGCCTCATGAACCCGCTTGCAAGGTTGCTGTCCCTGGTATAGACCTTCCTGCCTTCTTCAAAATGTTTCTGCCATAATCCGCCCTTCAACTCATGGAAAACCCCTGCATGGGCAAGGTATCCACCCTCTGAGCTTATAAGGGCAACTGTCACGGCATCAACGGAATATCCCTCATGCATGCCCGGTATTGTTATTGAAACATTGATTTCCTTCCACGAGTAAGAAGTTTTGTGGGAAGGGGATGCCAGGGCACCCGTCCATTTCAGCCTTTTTTCTACGGGATGCATGTGATAGGTGTAAAGCATCACGGAGACCCTGCTTTCTTCATTATCGCTTCTTGAATAAAAAGAAACACGTATCCCGTCCCCTTCGGAAACCTTTATCGTGCCGTAGGAAAGATGCCCCTTGAGATATACGAACCTGTTCCCCGGGCATCCGCTGCCAGGTTTCTCTTCAATCTCCCTGTATTCGGCAACGCCTTTGGTGGGAGCGGGATTCAGTTTCCATTTGGCAGGGAAGTCTTCGGGGTTAGAAACCGTTATTCCTGCACCACAGGCCGGCCCGCAAAAACTGGCTGAAGCCAGTAATAAAAACATCAGTCTTTTCATTCCGCTCCTTCAGCTTGTCCATGCTATTTTGGCGGGGCTGTAAAACAGTATGCCTGCGCACCGGTGATTCTATTTTGCCGTACCGGATAATACAAAAAAACATAAGCAGGGCGCATAATCCCTGCAGTTGCGCCAGGGCGATAAATCCCCAGGAAAACCATTTAATTATTTTACTTCAACTCTATACCTTCTACGGGGTTAAAATTTTGGTAGAACCGTCCTGCAAAACGACTATCCACTGTCCCGTAGAAACCAGCCAGAGTTTTTCATTTGTTCTGAAAGCATCGGGGCTTACAGATGCCACATGTCCGTCGAGAAAAAGCATATTGGCAAAGTTGTTATGCCTGAAATGAACCGACCCGTCATTATGAGGCACAGTAGCAGTGAGAGCTGACGAGCAGCAATAACGAACCTGTTTCCATTTGGCAGTTGCAGACGCAGAAGGCCCTGCCAGCACGCTGTCGGCAATAACAAAGAACTTCTCTGGATACCTTATATTCTTTGTTCTAATCCCATAATAACCGCCGCTGTCCCTGAACAAACTTGTATTTGTGTATCCCGCCACTCTGAATCCGTACCTCTGGGTCGAGTTAGCCGAGGAATATTCATAGGGCGGATAGGCGGGGCAAGCCCATACGGAACTCGGGTAATAATTACTGAACGGAGTACCGGTCCAGTTTCCCAGCCACAGGTGGCCGTTCCAGTCGTTTATGTACATCTGAAGTCCAAGCCCAATCTGCTTGAGATTGTTAATGCATACCGCGCTTTTTGCCCTTGCCCTCGCCTTGCTCAACGCGGGAAGTAGCATAGCAGCCAGTATGGCTATGATGGCAATGACTACCAGCAGTTCTATAAGGGTAAAGCCTCCGCCGTCGCTAAAGTTTACCCTACGGAGCTTTAGCATAGTAGGGCTATGGCGGATAAAATTCTTTCTTTTTTGCATTTTGTTCTCACCTCCGTTAAAGTCTATAAAACCTTCTTAATAGGTAGAGTGAAGGTCATGCAGGGAACCGGGGTCTCCTGCCATAAAATTAGCCCAGTTGGGAAAAGCTTCCATGGGCAGCATCCACGTGGCAGTAGGAGCATACTTCTGGGTTCTTGCAACCCACTTTGCATGTCCTCCGACATAAAGCGCGTTTACGCCCGCATCACTATGGTTGGGAAGGTTATTGCTTCCGAGGCACAGCGGACGAAGAGGTTGTGCTACATGGGGAACTCTCTGCCACGAATAGCTTGAATCAACCTTTGAATCTGCCATGATGGCGGTGTCCGGATGCGTCTGCAGGTTGAGCCCGAATGCATAGGCATACGAGCATGAGCTGAATGTAGTTGAATATGCTGTTGTGCTGACTCGTACAAGCTTGCCTATGGGGGAAGGCTCGTCACTGTCTGCGCTCGGGCATATGAAAAGGTTATAACTTGTTATATAAGGCGGGGTTTACAAGGCGTTGGTTGCAGGATTGAGCTGTCCGGTAAGAAGCGCCAGGGAAACGTTGGGCACCGAGGCGGCAGTTGCGTGGTCATGGTAAGGAAACCATCCTCCCCAGTCCTGCGCGTAGATGTGGAGTGCCAGGCCAAGCTGCTTGAGGTTGGTAAGACATACCCCCCTTCTTGCCTGTTCCCTCGCCCTTGCCAGAGCGGGAAGCAGCATCGCCGCCAGTATTGCTATAATGGCGATAACAACAAGAAGCTCTATCAGCGTAAAACCTCCGCCTGCGTTAAAACTCCGGCGGATAAATTTCTTATTCTTTCTCATTTTATTTCACCTCCCTTTACCCCGAACTCCTCTTTGATATTTTTCCGAGGTGAGGGGTTCTTGTTTTATCGTATTATATTGAACTCCTCTTTGATATTTTTCCAAGGTGAGGGGTTCTGATTTATCTCTTTACCCTGAACCCTTCCCTGATAATCTTTCACGGTGAGGGGTTCTGATTTATCTCTTTACCCCGAACTCGTCCTTCTACGCTTACATGGTGAGGGGTTCTGATTTATCTCTTTTATCCTTTACCCCGAACCCTTCCCTGATAATCTTTCACGGTGAGGGGTTCTGATTTATCTCTTTTATCCTTTACCCCGTTTATCCTGTGCCTATACGGGACTTATCCCGGATTTTTCCGGGAAACTCTCACCTGCCAATCTTTCCAGGTTGAACTCTTTCAGGTTGAATCCCTTACAGCCAGTTTCGGCTCTATGACAACATCCTTTATTTCTTCCGCAGGGTTCTCCATTAAATCCACTGCAAGCTTCACGGCTTCTTTTCCTATTTTTCTCCATCCCGTGTCAACAGTCGTAAGGGCCGGTTTCGAAAGAGCCGCTTCAGCAATGTTGTCTATCCCGCATACCGCGAGGTCTTCCGGTATTTTGATGCCCTGCTGTGCGCAGTGTTCAAGAATATCAAGAGCCCTCCTGTCGTTGCCCGCAAAAATCGAAGTCGGCGGCTCCTTCATCGACAGCAGTTTTTCCAGGGCTTCAAAATTTTCTTTCTTCAACCCGAAGGTTTCCCTTATGAGGCTTAGGTCAAAAGGAATATTTGATTCCTTCAGCGCGTCAAAATAACCTTCAAAACGAGGCAGAGAATACTTATGTTTAAGATGTCCCGTCAGAAACCCTATTCTTCTATGCCCTTTTGAAATGAGATGTTTTGTTGCACAATAAGATGCTTTCCTCAGGTTATGCCTTACCGCATGGAAATCCTTCAAAGGCATGGGGGAATGGAGAAAAACCAGCATGGAACACCCCTTTTGCAAAGCTTTCGCCTTAATGCAAATCTTTTCATCGTCATAGAAAAGAAGCACCGGGATTTTTCCCCCTTGCCGAAGCAGCTCCCTCTCTCTTATGAATTCAATCTCTATCCCTTCATTTGCCGCTTCCTGAATGGCGCCTTTGAGAATTTCGAAATAGATAATGGGAAGGTTCCCGAAATTTGAAGTATTCCACTGGTCGGCAATGAAAAAATTTATGTTATTTATCCTGGACGGCCTTATGACCGCACCCACACCGGGTTTCTGTATTATGAGTTTTTCAGAGGCGAGAGTTGAAAGGGCCTTCCTGCTTGTAATGGAACTTACATTGAATTGTTCTGATACTGAGGAAATAGTACAAAATATTTCATCTTGCTGATAATTCCGGGTTTCTATAGACTTTTTGAGAGATTCATAAACTTCAATCCATTTGCTGTTTTTCATTATATACTAATATATAACAGCTTTATATTTTTGTCAATAGCTAATTATACATATGTCTGCTGCAAACAAATTAATTATACATATAGAGACATTGCGGGACATTCCCTGCTGTGGAAGGACTGATGGCTTTTTGTATAATGCAGGTCATGTTTTCGCCGGAATCCTCACGAAAAATGAAGTGCCTTTTCCCTGAACGGATTGAACCCTTATGGTCCCTTTATGTTCCCTTACTATTTTTTGAACAATGGCAAGCCCGAAACCCGTTCCCCTGGAACCTTTTGTGGAATAAAATATATCGAATATCTTGTCCAGGTTGTATTCCGGGATACCCAAACCATTATCCTTTACCCAGATTTCCAGGACTTTTTCCTTTTTCAGAAAACGCGTCCCCGTCTTTATAACTCCTTTTTTTCCTGCAACAGCATCTATTGAATTCTGAACAAGATTGGAAAACATCCTGTCAATTCTTTCCGTATCGAAATAAAGCAAAGGGACATCTTCATCGTAACTCTCGTATACTTTTATTTTGTTTTTCTTTATTGCATCAGCCTGTACATTCATGGATTTCTTTAAAAGCCCGTTTATATCGGCCTTCTGAAGGTTTATCTCCCAACCCCTTGAGTAATCTATCATTGACAGAACAAGATTTTTTACCCTTTCATAACCATTCCTTACAACAACCATGCCTTCACCCATCATTTCGTAATCATTCTTCCTGTACGCAGTGTCAATGACAGAAATACCGTTTTCAATGCTGTTGAGCATATTTCGAATATCGTGCGAAAGGCCCCCTATTGTTTCTCCTATAGTAACAAGCCGTTCGTTCTTTATCAAACTGTGCATGAGCTTCATGTTGCTAACTGCAAAACTGACAACCGCGGCGGCTGCCATGATAAGCGTAGCATCTTCAGCCGAAAACATATTGCTGCCTTTCTTTCCCACCAGGACGGTTCCGTATCTTTCCCTTGTAGTCTTCAAGGGGATAGCGAGAAGGGAAAAGTTGTCTCCTTCAATGACCTTTTTTTTGTATAACCTGCTTTCGCCGACTCTGAAACATTCTCTGGCAACTCCTTGCAGGCCTTGCGAAAGGCGCTTTTTCCCCGAAGGATGGCAGGAAACAAGGCGCAGAGATTCCGTGTCAGAATCCGACAGGAATGTTCCCACGAAGTCCGGTTTTAAAAATTCTTTTATTCTTCCTGTCAGTATGCCTGCCAGAGCCACCTCATTTTCTATCTGTACCATGCTGTCAGCAAGATTCTGCATGGAAAGGAATTCCGTAAAAAAGGCGAATACCCCCTGCTCAGCATCCTTCATTTCATCGAGAAGCAGGTTTACAAAATTATCCGCCTCAACGGAGTTTTCTCCCCTTGAATCCCCGGCATCTGTTTTCTTCATGAAAAAATTGAAAATCTCCGCAAGGCTGCCCATGGGCTTCACAATATTTCCAAAAGTCTTTTTCATATTCCGGCCAGTTCTTTGCATAAACTCTCCATATCTATCGATTTGTTTCCCGCATAGAACAACGTGGAATGGCCTGAAGGAAATTCCCTGTATTCTCCCCCCGCTTCTTCAACAATTATCCTGCCTGCGGCCACATCCCACGCCTTAAGGCCCGTTTCAACAAAAAAATCCGTCCTGCCCGATG